>JAZAJI010000023.1:0-13814 GCA_036230365.1 Pseudomonadota bacterium | reverse complement strand
AGGCTTACGTATAGCTCTTGCAATATTAGTTTTAATGGTCGGATTTATAATGGCTTCAGAACTAATTATAAAACCAGAAAACCTTATAAATATAATTTCTGGGAGTAATTTTGAATGAAAAATAAATTACTCATAATTTTATTTAGTGTTTTTATTTTAATGGGACAAATGCCTCCAAATATTGTCATCGATGAGAATGAAAAAGATATACAAATTAAGCCGAATATTTCGGGTACAGAGGTCGTTCTTTACGGAGTAATGCCTTCAGGAGAAAAAGATATAATTATTGAAATTGTAGGTCCTGCTCGGAATGTATTCTTAGAAGAAAAGAAAAGAATTTATGGATTTTGGTTAGGATTAGGTAGAGCAGATTATTATAAAGTGCCAAGTTATTATAATATTTTAAGCTCAAGACAATTAGAGGAAATAGCTAATCAAAAAGCTTTTGACAAATTGGGCTTGGGGTTAAACAACCTTCCTCTTGGTAAAGCTAAAATTACAAATAGCACTACTCAACAAATTATTTTTGATGATAATCTTAAAAAATATATGATTGAAAGGGGGCAATTTGTTAAAGGAGAAGGCCAAGTATCAGTAAAAAGTGGGCCTGGTAAGGTTGGTATATTCTCCACAGAATTTTTATTACCCTCAAGCTCTCATCAAGGAAAATATTTTGTTAGGTATTACATTTTCCAAAATGGAGAATTTATATCTTACGCAGAAAACAAAATAGATCTTAAACAAGCAGGATTCAGTAGAATAATTTGGTTGCTTTCGAAAAATTTTCCATTGCTTTATGGAATTCTTGCGGTAATCTTATCAGGTTCTTTAGGGTGGTTAATCTCAACCATATTTAGACGACTTAAATTATCTTAGGAGAAATAAATGTTCAAAGAAACACTTTTAGAAGGAAAAAGAATATTAGTTACAGGCGGTGGTTCTGGTTTAGGAAAAGAAATGGCCAGCGAGTATGCAAAACTTGGTGCAGAGGTTTATATTTGCGGGAGAAGAAAATCTGTCCTTGATGATACGGTTAAGGAAATAGAAGACGCCGGAGGTAAAGCAAAAGCTCACCCATGTGACATCAGAGTATCAGAAGCTGTTAATGATATGATTGATCAAATTTGGTCTGATGGTGGAGCTTTAACAGGATTGGTTAATAATGCAGCAGGTAATTTTATTTCACCAACTAAAGATTTAACTCCAAAAGGTTTTGAAGCTATTTCAAATATCGTATTTCGTGGATCGTTTTATATTACCCATGCTTGTGGAACGCGTTGGATTGAAGAGGATGTCAAAGGTTCAGTAATATCTATCTTAACAACCTGGATTTGGAATGGCGGACCTTATACAGTTCCTTCCGCTATGTCTAAAGCAGGGGTTAACATTATGACGAAATCTCTTGCAGCTGAGTGGGGGAAATACGGAATTAGATTAAATGCTATTGCCCCAGGACCTTTTCCAACAAAAGGAGCTTGGGAAAGATTAAGCCCAGGTCAAGATACTGATGAAAGCGCAAGTGGTTTAGGTATTCCAATGGGAAGAAATGGAGAAATGCAAGAATTAAGGAATTTAGCTACATTTTTAATGGCAGACGGATGTGATTACTTGACTGGACAAACTATTGCAATAGATGGCGCTATTCATTTGTCTTCAGGAGGTAATTTTTACCAAAGTTTAGATAAATTAAGTGATGATGATTGGAATGGTATTAGAGACATGATTCGTTCTTCAAATGACGCAGATAAAGCAAAAAGAAGTGTTTAAGTAATTACTGTGTAAATTATAGCAATTAATAATAGTATTATTTGTAAAAGATTTATCGACACACTTATTCTATGAAGAGTTGAAAATTTCTTACTAGCATTTTCATTTCCTGTAATCATTAAATTACGTGCATTATCTATTCGCGGGATAAGAAAATATCTTGAGAAAACTGATGACATAAAAACCACAAACATAATAATTGTTTGTAAATTTTGTTCTGAAAAGAAAAAAAGGATTGTACTAAAAAAAGAGATACAGACACCCCAAAAGAAATACTCTGGAAAAATAATCCTAAGTAAGTTTCCTGCGTTTTCTCTATCTAATATTTTATGAACATTCCTAGCGATAGAAATACTAAAAAAAAGCATTACAAAAAGTAATCCTGTTGCAAAATTGTTTGCTAAATCTTCCATATTCTATGGTTTAATAATATCTATAAATAACATCAACAAAATTATGAAACATATGGCAATTCATTCCATTTCGTTGTGTATCTAGGAGATAAGTGATGTGTACGAGATTGCCAATCTCCATCTTTTTTTAAACCTGCAGCCGCATAGAAAAGTGTTCCAGGCCCAAATCTTCCATTGATACTATCTAAAATACTCATTCTTGAGTCTGATTTTATGTAATCAAAACTTTCAAATAAATCTTCTTGATAAACATCATTAGAAACTAAATCCATCAACATGACTCCTGCTTGTTGGTATAAATAACCATGTTTGAAAATAGAAGTTAGACCTTCTTTAACTTTCGTAATGATATCCCCCGTATCACTACAAGGATTATTAAATCCAAAAACAATGCCTGCGTTATATTGTTGCTGATTACTTGAAAACCTATTGGTTCTTAAAAAAATGTATACCGCTTGAGCTCTGCTATTTTGTAATCGCATCTTTTCACATGCTTTAATTGTATATAAGGATACAGCCTGTCCTAAATCACTTAAATTATCTACAGAATTACCAAAGCTTCTTGAAATCATGATATTTTTTCTTGATTTTATCTGTTCAAGATCTAAGCAGGATACTCCTCGCAACTCATAGACAATTCGTTCCAGTGTTACACCTAAATATTGTCGTATTTTTTGAGGTGATGCATTTCTTAATTGCAGAGCATTACCTATACCTATTAAGCGTAACTTTGCTCCCCATCTTTTCGAAATACCCCAAATATCTTCAACCTGGACATGTTCAAGAATTTCAATCTGTATTGATAAGGGGGTTAAATCAAAAACCGAATCTACTTTCGATTTTTTAGCTAGAGAATTAGCTATTTTTGCTAATGTTTTTGTTGGACCTAATCCAATTGATACCGGAATACCAGTCCATTTAAAAACACTGTTCCGAATATTGTTTAAACATTGAATATAATCTCTCTTACTAGAATATTTAAATCGTACAAATGCCTCATCGATCGAATATACCTCAACATCAGGACTGAAGAGTCTTAACGAATCCATAACCCTTCCAGACATATCTCCATAAAGTTGGTAGTTTGAAGAATATATATGTATACCTTTTTCCAAAAGTGTATGCCTATAGTGATGAAAAGGCGCTCCCATTGGAATTCCCATAGTTTTTACTTCATTTGATCGAGCAATTATACATCCATCATTATTCGACAATACAATAATAGGTTTATCATCAAGAAACGGGTTAAAAACACGTTCGCAAGAAACAAAAAAATTGTTGCAATCAACGAGAGCAAAAAATTTCCTGGAACTAGACCTTGTGGATAACATTGGTCACAACTCCCCAAACTTTTACATCATTATTTTCATTTAGCTCTATGGATCGAAATTTTTTATTCTCAGGGACTAAAAATATTTTTTTCCCCTTCTTTTTTAATCGCTTTACAGTTAATTGGCCGTCAACCGCTGCAATAACTATCCGACTTTGCTGAGGCTCTAGACTTCTATCAACAACTAAAATATCTCCATCATGTATTCCTGCTCCAATCATTGAATCGCCTGAAGCCTTTACAAAAAATGTTGCTGTTGGATGTTTAACAAGATGTGTATTCAAATCTAATTTTCCTTCCATATGGTCATCCGCAGGAGATGGGAATCCTGCTGGCACCTTGCTACTATATAAAGGAAGTGAAAGAGTGTTATTATTAATAAAATTGATTACACCATTAATCTTACTAACAGGTACGCGTATCGGTTTTGTTACTTCTCCAAATTTTCCTTGACCCTTTGGTCGTCCGGCTCCAATTCTTGATCCTCCTCGCGGCACATCAACTCCTTCAATTATTTCTTTGTCATTTTTGAATATCGTACACTATTCAAAATATTATTCAAGAAATAAAATTAATCTCAGGGAACGATGCATACTTTTCCAATAACAGTTCTGTTTTTAAGCTCATTAATCGCATCAACTGTATTTTCAAGTGAATATGAATTGTGAATATGCGGGTTTAATTTATTAGAAGAAGCCAACTGATCAATCGCATCCATATTCTGCTGGCCTTTCACCGGATTTCTTCTTCCGTACTCACCACCTCTAACCCCAACGACAGAAAAGCCCTTAATTAATGGCATATTTACATTAATGCTGGGAATCCTACCTGAAGTAAAACCAATAATAAGTAAGCGCCCATTCCATCCAATACAACGGACGGATTCATCAAATACATCACCGCCAACTGGGTCATATATAATATCAGCTCCATTTCCTGAAGTAAGTTCTTTAACTTTATCTTTAAATCCATTATCAGGTAATGCGTGACGAGCTCCATAAGAAGATAAAAATTCTCTTTTCTTAGATGAACCAGAAGTAGCTATTACATTAGCTCCAAAATATCTTCCGAGGTCAACTGCAGCTAAACCTACTCCTCCAGCAGCACCGTGAACCAATAGAGTTTCTCCATCCTGAATATTACCCTTGCATACAAGAGCAACATAAGCCGTTAGATAAGCAACGGTAAAAGATGCAGCCTGTTCCCAGTTTAATGATTTGGGTTTCATTCTAATTAAATCTTCAGTAGCAATTATTTCTTCTGCAAAAGATCCTGTTTTTCCACTAACAATTACTTCATCATCAATTGCAAAAGAATCTACATTGTTACCAATTTCAACAATAAGACCAGATGACTCCATTCCAAGAGTAAATGGTGGCTCAGGCTTATATTGATATAATCCTTGCGTCATTAATAAGTCTGGAAAATTAACCGATGCAGCTTTTATTTGAACCCGAACTTCATTTGGCTTAAGAGCCTCTCTCTTCAATTCAATTATTTCTACTGAATCAAGATCATTTGAAAGTGAATTTACAACTGCCGCTTTGTACATTTTAAGTTGATTTAACTCCGGCAACAATAAAATTAGTGCAAAATTTAATAGCTAAATTAATATCGGCCACAGAATCTTTTTTCGATATAAATGTCCTTGCGGTACCTTCAGCTAAAGATTGTATTGAAGCACAGAAATAATCCACATCAATATCTGGAAGTATTCCTTTCTCTATACCGGCAATAACATCTTCTCTCAAATACCCCAACTCTAATGTCATCATTGGAGTCTCAATGGAAAAACTTTCGACCATATTTAAATTGCTATTTAAAATTAAAAATATCGAAGAATGTTCTTTGGCAAATTTTAAGAAAGGCTCTATCTGAAATAATACAAATTCCTCTAGATTTTTTGCTTTTTTTCTTTGATCTCTCATAACCTGACCAATTTCAACTGCGGCATCATCCAAAGCAGCGATTAAAACCTCTTCCTTAGATTTGAAATAATTATAAAAGGTCCCAGATGCAAGATTAGTTTTTCTTATTATATCTCTTACAGTGGCTTGATTAATTCCCTTTTCTAAAAAAACATCAATACCAGATTTTATAATTAACTCTCTATTACTCTTCTTATTTTTTTCTCTTCTACCAGTCATTTAGCTACTTATTATTTTTAAAACATTCTCCGGGGGTCGACCTATTATTGCAGACTGATCATCAAAAACAATCGGCCGTTCAATCAATATGGGATTTTCTATCATATGATCTATTAATTCATCGTCTGAAAGCGTATCATTGCTTAAATCTTTTTCCTTATAAATTGACTCACCCGTCCTCATTATATCTCTTGGTTTAACCTCTAAAAGATCAATAATCCTTCTTAAAGTATTACCAGAAGGAGGAGCTTTCAGATATTCAATTATTTCTATTGAGATCTCTTTTTCATTAATAATTTCTAATGTCTTCCTAGATTTTGAACATCTTGGATTATGAAATATTTTAAAACCCATATTATTTTATCTCCGTATTAACGCCAATTGCCTCAAATATATTATCAAAGCCATCCTCTTCAATAAGGATTGAAAGTTTCTTATTAATTTTGTTAACCAACCCTGGACCTTGATAAATCATGCCCGTGTATAGTTGAATTAAACTTGCTCCATTTTTAATTTTTTCATATGCCTTTTCAGCAGAATCTACTCCCCCAACACCTATTAATGGTATTTTACCTTTTGTATATTCATAAACAAGCTTTAACTGTTGAGTGGATATTTCATATAATGGGTTTCCAGATAGGCCGCCATTTAAATCATCTCCATAACCTTTGTAAGGTCTTTGAAGAGTAGTATTTGAGATTATTATTCCATCAATAGGATTTAGTAATATGGTATCACATAAACTCTTTAAATCTTCCTTATTAATGTCAGGAGATATTTTAATTAATAATGGTATTTTTTTTAACGAACTATCGTTAATCCTGATTTTTTTTATTTCATCTATTAGATTAATGAAACTTTCTTTTATTTGTAAATCCCTTAAACCGGGAGTATTGGGTGATGAAATATTAATAGTTATATATGAAGCATAATTAGAGAAAAATTTTATCCCATCTAGATAGTCTTTAATAAAATCAACGCTATCTTTATTTGCGCCAATATTAATACCTAGAATGGAATTAATTTTATTTTTTAGCAGCTTATTTTTAACAAATTCAAATCCACTGCTATTAAAGCCTAAACTATTAATAACTCCATTTTCATTCTTTATCCTAAATATTCTTGGTTTTTTATTTCCCTCTTGAAATTCTGGTGTGACTGTACCAACTTCCACAAAACCAAAACCTAAATTAAATAACTTATCAAAAACTTCCGCATCTTTGTCGAATCCAGCAGCAAGACCAATCGGACTAGAAAAATTTAAACCAAATACTTTATTTTTTAAATTCGTATAAATCTTCTTCTTGCTAAAAGGAAATAGCTTTAAAGACAACAAGGTCAGTCTATGAATTTTTTCAGGATCAAAAAGAAAAAGGATTGGTTTAAATAAACTATACATAGGTACTTATCCTATTAAATTATAAAAAGAATTGAAATATTAAATATCAATTAATTAGAAGAAATATTATCTCTGATAAATGGAATTAATTCTTTATCGGCTGGTAAAAGATTTTTATCATATAAATCTTTTGGAAAAACCCATTTTAATTCCTGCTTTTCTTTTCCTAGAATTATACCTTCCCATTCACGACAAACATAAAGAAGCAATAAAATATTAAATTCATCATATTCATTTAAAGAAAAGGTTAATGGAGAAAAGCAAAAATTAGATAAATTGATATCAATTTCTTCTTTTATTTCCCTTATAAGACATTCTTCAGGTGTTTCACCGATTTCTAGTTTTCCTCCAGGAAACTCCCAAAATCCTGACATATGCTTACCTTCTGGTCTTTTGCTAATCAAAACTCTTCCATCGTGATCCACAAGAGCAACTGCAGAAACAGTAATAAGATCCTTTTTTTGCATATTATGATCTATAATCGGAGTTTATTTTTATATAATCTTCAGTTAAATCACATGTCCAAATAGTGTTGTGCCCATTAGCTAACCCCAAATCTATATCTATTCTTATATGATCATTTTTCATATATTTTTGTGTTTTTCTTTCAGAGTATCGTTTAGCTAATTGACCATTTTTAATAACATGATTATTACCAATTCTTATATTCAACTTTTCTGAAGAAAAATGCTCTTTAGTTTTACCAATGGCCATTATTATTCTACCCCAATTTGGGTCTGAACCGGCTATCGCGGTTTTAACTAAAGGTGAATCAGCTATGGATCTTGCAACCTTTTTTGCAGATTTAGCATTTGTAGCACCGTTAACAACAACCTGAAGTAGTTTTCTTGCTCCTTCACCATCCTTAACAATTTGAATGGCTAAATCTAGCATTACTTCCTCAAGAGCTTCTCTAAATTGTCCTAACCTCTTATCGCCTATTTTTTTAAAAGGTTTAACTCCTTCATCATTCATTGCCTTTCCTGTTGCGAATGCAAGCAAAGTATCATTAGTAGATGTATCCCCATCAACTGTAATTGCATTAAAGCTATCTCTTAAGGCTAAATTAATTAAGGTTTGGAATAGTTTTTGGTCAATTGATGCATCAGTAAAAATAAATGCCAGCATTGTTGCCATATTAGGGGCAATCATTCCTGACCCCTTCGCTATTCCAGAAATAGCAATATCAATTCCGTCAATTTTTATTACTTTTCCACTGCCCTTAGGGAAAGTATCAGTTGTCATAATTGATTTGGCGGCAGATTTAAAATCTTTTTGTCTTCCATTAAAAGATTTCTTTATAGATTTTAAAGTTTTGTTTATTGGTAGCTGTTCTCCTATAACACCAGTTGAACAAACATAAATATCCTTTTGTCTGCAATTTAATAATTTTGAATATGCATTCGTCATAGACTTTGCATTCTTCATTCCTATTTTACCTGTATAACTATTTGCAATCCCAGCATTAACAACCAGACCCTTTGCATATCCGTTTTTTATATTCTTTTTACAAATCTGCACAGGAGCAGCCTGCATTTGAGATTGGGTAAAAGCTCCAGCAACAGAAGACTTTTCATCAAATGATATTGTTAAAACATCCTGCCTATTTTTATATTTTGTGTTTGAAACAGCAGTGCCTATTGCTAGGCCCTTTACTTTAGGTAAAGCAGGAAAACTCTTAGGAGCAAGAGGAGATTTTTTTATCTTCATTTTCAACCTTAAAAATAACTGTAATTAATGATTTAATAACCTAAACAAGCTTATAGATAAACATGATTTTTTTTGTTAGGTTGACAATCACAAATTCTATCCCACATTATATCTAAATGGTAAAAAGAGAAATTCAATAAAATGCCCAGTTTAAATTCATTTCTAAATAAAGTTTTTGGTTCAAGTAACGATAGAAATTTAAAAAAGTACCAAAGTCGAGTTGAAGCAATAAATTCATTAGAATCTTCATATGAAAAACTTGATGACAATGAATTGAAAAGTAAGACTAATGAATTCAAACAATTAATCGATGAAGGACACTCTTTAGATGATATTCTAAATGATGCCTTTGCTGTAGTGAGAGAGGCAAGCAAAAGAACACTTGGACAAAGACATTTTGATGTTCAAATTGTAGGAGGCCTTGTTCTAAATGATGGAAAAATAACTGAAATGAAAACTGGAGAAGGAAAAACCTTAGTCTCAACACTTCCAGCATATTTAAATGCCTTAAGCGGCAAAGGCGTTCATATTGTAACCGTTAATGATTATTTGGCAAAAAGAGATTCTGAGTGGATGGGTCAAATATTTGAATTCTTAGGGCTTGAGGTAGGTGTCATTTATTCTAATCAAGATGATGAAGAAAAAAGTAAGGCATATTCTGCAGATATAACTTATGGAACAAATAATGAATTTGGTTTTGATTATTTAAGAGACAATATGAAGCATTCTTTAGATCAAATGTTTCAAAAAGAAAGAAATTTTGCAATTATTGATGAAGTAGATTCAATATTAATTGATGAAGCAAGAACTCCTTTAATTATATCTGGAATGATTGAGGATAAATCGGATTTATACATAAAGATTAATCGATTGGTTCCTGAAATTGAAGATGATGATATTGATATTGATGAAAAATCTAAATCAATTAACCTTACTGAAGAAGGTAACGAAAAATTAGATAAATTACTTATCAAAAAAGGTTTTATTGATAGTGATTCTTCAATTTACGATATTGAAAATGTTAATCTTGTGCATCATATTAATCAGGCTCTAAAAGCTCACAAACTTTTTCACAAAGATACAGATTACTTGGTTAAGGATAATCAGGTAATTATAATTGATGAATTTACTGGAAGAATGATGGAAGGAAGAAGATTTTCAGATGGCCTTCATCAAGCTTTGGAGGCGAAAGAAAATGTAATTATTCAACCAGAAAATCAGACATTAGCATCTATAACATTTCAGAATTATTTTAGGTTATATAATAAATTATCCGGCATGACTGGAACTGCTCTTACAGAAGCTGAAGAATTTATGGATATTTATGGTTTAGAGGTAATTTCTGTACCAACAAATGTCCCAATTACAAGATTAGATTCTGATGATGAAATTTATAGAACTGAAGAGGAAAAATATGATGCAATTATTAAGAATATAGAAATTTGCTATGATAAAAAGCAACCAGTCTTAGTAGGAACAATTACCATAGAGAAATCAGAGATTCTTTCTAAATTACTTAAATCTAAAAATATAAAACATAATGTTTTGAATGCTAGATATCACGAACAAGAAGCACAAATAATAGCTCAGGCAGGTAAACCTGGATCGGTAACAATTGCAACTAATATGGCAGGTCGTGGTACAGATATTCAACTTGGTGGTAACCCAGAAATTATAGAAAATAAAAATAATCATGAAGACCTTAAAAGTAGTGTTATAGAATCTGGTGGCTTATTTGTAATTGGCACAGAAAGACATGAAAGTAGAAGAATTGACAATCAATTACGGGGGAGATCAGGAAGGCAAGGTGATCCAGGTGAATCTAAGTTTTACTTAAGTCTTGAAGATGATTTAATGAGGATATTTGGATCTGATAGATTAGATAATATTCTTCAAAAATTGGGGTTAGAGGATGGTGAAGCAATTGTCCACCCATGGATAAATACAGCCCTAGAAAGAGCTCAAAAGAAAGTCGAATCGAGAAATTTTGAAATCAGGAAAAATTTATTAAAATTTGATGATGTAATGAATGATCAAAGAAAGGTTATTTTTGACCAAAGGTTAGAAATACTTAATGAAGTTGACTTATCAGAAATCATCAGGGAAATGCGATACGAAATACTTTTTGATGTATTAGACGAAAGCATACCTGAAAAAACTTTTGTTGATGATTGGGATATTGATAAATTAGATAAAGATATTAAGCGTATTTTTTCTCTACAACTTCCTATAAAAGACTGGTGCAATAAGGATGGTGTTGATGCAGATAATATAAGAGATCAACTAATTAAAGAAGTCGATGAAGAATATAAAAAGAAATCTTTAGAATTCGGAGAGGATTTATTAAAAAATCTAGAAAAAACTATAGTACTTCAATCAATAGATCAAAATTGGAAAGATCATTTAGGGCAACTAGAAAATTTAAGACAAATTGTTGGCTTAAGAGGTTATGCCCAAAGAGATCCACTTAATGAATATAAATCAGAATCTTTTAGTCTCTTTGAAGGGTTATTAACTAATTTTAGAGAGGATGTTACTAGAATATTATTTCATATAAGGATGGCTTCTGATGAAGGGTTAAACAAAATAAGCAAGGAAAGTTCTCTTGGTCAAAAGGCACTTAAAGAAGATATTTCCTTGAGTCCATCAAAAAAGAAAATTGATAGGACTGTGCGGTTAAAGAATAAAAACGAACCTATAAATCCAGAAGATCAATCAACATGGGGCAAAGTTGGAAGAAATAATCCATGTCCTTGCGGATCAGGAAAAAAATATAAAAACTGTCATGGGTAATGTTAATTAAAGATTTTCACCAATCTTAAGGAATTTTTCTCTTCTATGCTTAATAAGCTCTTTTGAATCTAATTCATTTAATTCACTTAAAGATTCTAAAATTGCTAACTTTGTTTGCGTTATCATTTGGGTGTGCTCTCTATGTGCGCCACCAATTGGCTCATCTATAATCTTATCAATAACACCTAGCTTTAAAAGATCTTGAGAAGTTATTTTCATTGCTATAGCGGCTTCTTTAGCCTTTGCTGAACTACGCCAAAGTATTGAAGCTGAAGCCTCGGGAGAAGCTACAGTATAAATTGCATGCTCTAACATTAAAACCTTATTGGCAGCAGCAAGTGCTATGGCACCACCAGAACCCCCTTCACCAATTACAATAGATATAACTGGAACTTTCAGTGATAATGTACAATCCGTTGAACGCGCTATAGCCTCAGATTGACCTCTTTCTTCAGCACCAATTCCAGGATAAGCTCCTGGCGTATCTATAAAAGTAATCACTGGAATATTATATTTTTCTGCAAGATTCATAAGTCTAATAGATTTTCTATATCCTTCAGGGTGAGCCATACCAAAATTATGCTTTAGTCTTGTTTTAGTGTCATTTCCCTTTTCATGTCCTATTAACATAACTGATGAATTACTTAATTTTCCTAATCCGCCTATTATTGCATTATCATCTCCATACAACCTATCACCTGATAGAGGTATAAAATTATCGATCATCCCTTCTATATAATTTGAAAAATGTGGTCGATTGGCATGTCGTGCAACTTGAGTTTTTTCCCATGTACCTAAATTATTATATAGTTTAGAAAGAATTTCTTGAGCTTTCTTTTCTAAATTCGTAATTTTCTCTAAAGAAATATCATCATTATCAGAATTTAAACGAGCCTCATTTAATTCTCTAATCTTTCCTTCAATTTCTGAAAGCGGTTTTTCAAAGTCTAAATAACTAACCATATCCAACTCAAAATAATACTTGTAAATTGCAACCGAAATAACTTGAAGTCAACTAAGAGATTTTACAAGAGGATGGTTTTCATTAACTGCTTCAATAGTTTCTGAATCCAAAATATGTGTATAAATCTCAGTTGTAGAAATATTTGAATGACCAAGAAGTTCTTGAATAACCCTTATATCAGCACCCTTTTGAAGTAAATGAGTCGCAAAAGCATGCCTTAATTTATGTGGTGACAATTTTTTTCTATCCAATCCAAGATCAATCGCTATATCAGCTAGAATTTTATTTACTGAATCTCTAGTTATATGCCCTAATACACTGTGAGATGGAAATAAAAATATAGAAGAATCAGGTACTAAATCTATCCATTCATCAAGTGATCTTGCAACCTTAGAAGTAAAATATACATTTCTTTCTTTTTGACCCTTTCCAAGAACTCTTAACATTCTTTTTTTTGAATTAATATCATTTAATTTCAAATTAACAAGTTCGCTTATTCTTACCCCCGTTGAATAAAGAACTTCAATTAAACACTTAATTTTAATTCTCTTACTTTTTTTAGATAAACTTTCATCTTTTTTTGGACTCCTCCTAACATACTTTAGCAGGGTCTCTATCTCTGTCTCAGTTAGCACCGATGGTAATGTTCTTTTTATTTGAGGTTTATCAAGAAATTCAATTGGATTTTCTGCTATTATATTTTGTCTAATTTCAAAATCATAAAATTGTTTCAGGGTTGAATAGAATCTTGCCAATGAAGTATTTTTAAAACCATTAAGATTTAAGATTTTAAAAAAACTTTTAAGAATTTCTTGATTTATATTAATTATAGATATCGGTCTTTTTTTTCCGGCTTTATTCAAATTGCTTATTTTTGAAAAATCCTTCTGCTTTGTCTTCTCAGAAAAGACATTTTCTTTAAACCAATCAGGATTATATAAAAATGAACTTAAAAGTTTAAAATCTCTTCTATATGAAAAAATTGTATTTTTAGTAAGTCCTTTCTCAACTAATAAATAATCGAAATAAACTTCTAAGATTCTGGTTTGATCTTTCCAATATTTTTCCCAATCAACATCAATCATTTTGTAGCCACTAAGAATTAATTACTAAATATTTCACTCTCATTTAAAACTTTCTTAATCTCTTTGACCTCAGGATTCCCATTATTTTCTATATATGAAATTAGGAAATAAGATAAAATTAAGATTACTATTATTAAAAAAAATCTTTTCATTGAAGACCCTCTTTTATCAATTATATATGTTTTACTCTTAAATTTGGTATAAAA
>JAZAJI010000022.1:0-12587 GCA_036230365.1 Pseudomonadota bacterium | reverse complement strand
ATCCAGAAGAAGTCTATAAAGACATACCCAACCCAACTAAAATATAATTATTCCGGAAACTTATTAAACGGGAAAGGTTTTTCTTCATCATTTCCTGTAGCAAAAAGAAGACACTCTTTTATATATAACGATAATCTTCTTGAAAATTCATTTAATTCGGATAGCTGACCTGAATCAACTACTTTTACAACAAATGATAAAATTGATAATACAACTACAATCCAAAAAGACATCCATGCAAGTACTAAAAAGGCTACACATAGAATGAAATCCTTAACATAAGAAAATATTTTAAGGGCTATTTGATCATCTGAAGATTTTTCTTCAGATAAATCACTTATTATCCTACTCGTTCCTATACTAGAAAAATCAGTTTCTTGATCTTCTTCGTTAGTGTTTTCTTTCTTATCATCATTCATAATAATAAATCTTTCATAATAAATTTTGTATATCAACAAAAAAAATTTAAAAATCTTTAATTAATTTTTCAATTTTAAAGTTAACTAACTCTAATCTATCATTTCCAAAATACATATCGCTTTCATTTATAAATATAGTTGGGGAACCAAAACCTCCCCTTTCAATTAAATTGCTTGTATTAAATTTCAAATGATCTTTAATTCTTTCAGTATTAATTAGATCAAAAACCTTATCAGCGTCCATTCCTGAAGACAAAATAATATCCCTTAAAACATCATCATTATTAAGATCCTTATCGAGTTCCCAATATGATTGAAAACATTTCCAAGAATATGGAACAATACAACCTTCTTCAACAGCAACAATTGCAGCTCTCATCATTTTAACTGCCTTAACAGGAAAAATTGAAGGCCAATTAATTTTAATATCGCAAAGCTCTGCCCAATCCTTTAAATCTTTTCGAGAGTATTTAAATTTTACAGGATTTGGATTAGATCTATTCTCGTATATTTCATTATTAACTTCATTAAAAACCCCTCCAACAAGAATTGGTTTCCAATCAATTTTAATTTTATTCTTTTCAGCGATTGAATGTATTCTTGAAAAAGCTAAATAGGTCCATGGAGAAGAACAGTCGAAGAAAAATTCTAACTTCAACATTAACTTTATTTACCCTTCCAATCAGGTTTTCGTTTTTCAGAAAAGGCTAGAGGCCCTTCAATAAAATCTTCACTTTTAAATAAAGTGCTAACAGAATCATATTTCTGAGACATAGCCTCTTCAATTCCAGAATAGTTCAAACCCTCTAAAGCGACTGATTTAGTTGTTCTTATTGAAACAGGAGAACACTCCATAATCATACGAGCCCACTCTTCTGCTCTTTCCAATAATTCATTTTGCGAAACAACATCATTTACAAACCCTAAATCTTTACCTTCAGTAGAGCTAACCACTCTTCCGGTTAACATCATGCCCATTGCACGCTTCAAGCCTATCTGTCTTGGCAATCTATGCATTCCTCCTGCTAAAGCAGCCAAACCAACCTTAGGCTCGGGAAGAGCAAAAGTTGCATTTTCAGATGCTATAATTAAATCACATGCAAGCGCTATTTCAAATCCACCACCCATAGCTACTCCATTTACAGCAGCAATAATTGGTTTATTTAAATCATATCTAGAGGTAAGACCTGCAAAACCAGAAGGTACATTTTCCATTTTTCCACCCTCAGCCTGGTACCTTAAATCATTTCCTGCAGAAAACGCTCTGTCGCCTTCTCCTGTTACTATTGCGACCCATGCCTCATCATCACTATGGAAATCATTAAAAATATCATGCAATTCTTTATGAGCAGGAGAATGAAGAGCGTTCATTCTTTCCGGCCTATTCAAAGTAATTATCCACAAATGTTCTTTCTTTTCTAATTTTGAAAATTCATAAGTCATTTTTTCTCCTATTCAATTAATTTTAAGTTTTCATTATAGTTTTTCCAATTATCACAATAATGATCTGCTGAAGCCTTTAAGAACTTTTCTAAATCCGCATCTATCGTCTTAATAACTTTTCCAGGAATTCCTATTACCATTGAATTGTCTGGAATTATCTTACCTTCACCTATTAATGTCTTTGAGCCAATTAAACAATTTTTTCCAATTTTTGCCCCGTTAAGAACTACAGCGCCAATTCCAATTAATGAATTTTCACCAATCTCACATCCATGTAACATTACTTGGTGACCTACTGTTACATCTTTATGAATAATTAAAGGGAATCCATAATCGGTATGCAAAACACTTCCATCTTGAATATTGCTGTTTTCACCAATTTCTATTTTTTCACAGTCCCCTCTTAAGGTAGCATTAAACCAGACACTAGAATTCTTATGTAACTGGATATCGCCAATAAGATTAGCATCCGGAGCAACCCAAAAATTCCCTTCTTCAGGAAGAATGGGCGCTTTATCATTTAACTGAAATATTGGCATAATATTATATTATAGATCAAAATCTAAAATAGACATCGAAAATGTACAAGAGGCATCATTATCTTCGAAAACAACACCTAAAAACTCTTCCTCATCTTCATTATTAATAATAGAAACTTCTTTTGAATCCTCTATGGCCCCTCTGGTAGAGATTTTAATTTTTTTTAGTTTAGATATGCTTTGAATTTTTTTCTCCAGCTCTATGCTGTTATCAATTGGAGAATCAATAGGGACAGTTAACGAATAAGAAATATCATCTTCATCAATATCATCATCCTTATTTAAATAGCCTGATAATTCAGTTCCAACAAAGAAGCTTGTAATATTAATTGAATCCGAATTTTTTCTAATAGTTATTTCTTCATTATCAAAAATATCCCTTAAATAGTTTTGGATTAATAAAATTTCATCATTATTCATACTTTAATCCTTTATTATTTTATAACTTTTGCTGGGATTCCCACTGCAGTACAATTATCTGGCAAATCCTTTAAAACAACAGATCCAGCACCAATTTTTACATTATCGCCAATTTTAATATCGCCAAGTATAGTTGTATTAGCTGATAATAAAACATTCTTTCCAACTTTCGGGTGTCTTTTTTCTTTATCTGAGCCAACACCACCTAAAGTTACACCATGAAATATTGATGAATTGTCTCCAAGCTCAGCTGTTTCCCCTATAACAATTCCTGTTGCATGATCTACCATAATCCCGCAACCAATTTTAGAATTTGGATGAATATCTACACCATATAATTCTGAAACCAATGATTGAATGTATAAAGAAAATTCTAACTTATCTCTTCTCCAAAAATTTCCAACTCTATAAGCCTGTAAAGCAATAAAGCCTTTATAAAATAAGATAGGCTGACAATACATCTTACATGCAGGGTCTTTTAGGAAAAATGCATTTATATCTTCTTCAATAGATTTCTTAATTTTCTTATTTGAAACTGCTTCTTTAACAATATTAACAATGCTATTAAATGATATAAATTCAGAAGATAATTTTTTACTTAAAATATTGCTAAGACATTCTTCAATATTATCAAAATTTAAAATACTCTCTCTAAAAAATTTATCTAGAATTTTATCATTGTCATTTATTTTGGAAACTTCACTTATAATTTCATTCCATAAATCTGAGTTATACAATCTTTTATTCATTTATTTCCTATAAAAAATTTTATTATTACATTTTTAAGTTATTTATTCTTCATTTACTCTATTTTCAACTTATAACTATATTGCTATAAAAATTAAAAGGTTAAATATGAAACAAGATAAAAAAGTTGCAATAGTTACTGGATCTTCGCAGGGCTTAGGCGCATCTATAGCAAAAAAACTTTCCAAAAGAGATGTTAATGTTGTTATTAATTATTCAAGTAATGAAGATTTAGCTACAGAGACTCAAAAAGGATGCTCTAAAAATGGTATTGAAGCAATCATTGTAAAGGCTGATGTTTCAAAAGATGAAGATTGCCTAAGATTAGTAAAAAAAACTATAGACCATTTTGGAAGACTAGATATTTTAGTTAATAATGCTGGAACAACAAAATTTGCAGATCATACAAAGTTAGATCAGTTGAGCGATGAAGATTTTATCAATATTTACAAAGTAAATGTAATAGGCCCCTATCAAATGATTAGAGCTGTTGAACCTTATATGAAAAAAGATGGGTTTGGATCCATAGTGAATATTTCTTCTATAGCGGGCAAAACTGGGATAGGCTCATCAATAGCTTATGCGGCATCTAAAGGGGCCTTAAATACTATGACTTTATCTCTTGCAAAAGCTTTAGGACCAGAAATAAGAGTTAATACTGTATGTCCGGGATTTATAGGTACTGGTTGGTTTGAAAATAGATTTGGTAAAGAAACTTTTGAAAGAATTAAAAAGGATCAAGAAAACACAACCCCATTAAAAAAAGCTGGTACTCCTGATGATATTGCAGATAGTGCTGTTTTTTTCTGCCTTGAGGGGGCTGAACATATAACTGGAGAAACATTAATTGCTGATGCTGGAATGCATTTAGCTTTACCAAAAATATAAAAAGCATGAAAGAATTACCAAAAATTGCAAATGATGATGGAAAAAAAGTTGTACAACTTCCTTTTACTAAATTTACTTGCATAGGAGCATCTCAGCCCCATGATCACCCTCATGTCTTTCTTGAGATGGGCAGCAAAGAGGAAATTACATGCCCCTATTGCGGAACAAAATATAAATTTGTTGATGCGATAGATTATTTGTCAGATTTAAAGGATTAAAGAATTTATTTTGGTGCGGACACCCGGACTCGAACCGGGACGGAGATAATCTCCTTCAGATTTTAAGTCTGATGTGTCTACCAATTCCACCATGTCCGCATTTTATTTGTCTAACACCCTCTTATATATTTTATTTATATTTTTTAAGTGATAATCCATATCAAAGATATTATCTATCTCCTTCTGAGATAAAGTAGAAGTAATGAATTTATCTTTTTTTACTAATTCTTCAAAATTTAATTCATCTTTATTATCAAAACTTTCCCATGCTTTCATCGCATTTTTTTGAACTACCTTATAAGATTCTTCCCTACTTACATCTTTTTGAGTTAACTCTAATAAAAGGCGTTGTGAAAATACTAAACCACCAAATCTATTAAGATTTTTTTGCATTTGATCTGGGTAAACTATTAGCTCTTCAATTACATTTGCCATCCTAATTAATGCAAAATCTAATGTCACTGTAGTATCCGGAGCAATCATTCTTTCAACGCTAGAATGTGAAATATCTCTTTCATGCCATAGAACTACATTCTCCAAAGCCGGAATAACCGACCCTCTAACAATTCTAGATAGTCCGCTTAGATTTTCAGTAAGTATTGGATTTCTTTTATGTGGCATTGAAGAAGAGCCTTTTTGATTTTTGGAAAAGTATTCAGCAACTTCCATTACCTCCGATCTTTGCAAATGCCTTATTTCTGTTGAGAGTCTGTCAATAGAACTTGCAATTATAGCTAATGTTGAAAAGAAAAATGCATGCCGATCCCTTGGAATGACCTGAGTAGAAACTGGTTCAATATTTAAATTTAATTTCTCTGCAACATATTCTTCTACAAATGGATCTACATTAGCAAAAGTTCCAACAGATCCCGAAATTGCACAGCTGCTGATCTCCTCAATCGCATTTCTTAATCTTATTTTATTTCTTTGGAATTCTTCAAATGCCTGAAGCATTTTTAAGCCAAAAGTTGTTGGTTCGGCATGGATTCCATGGCTCCTACCCATGCATAAGGTTAATTTATGGTCTATCGCCTTTACCTTTAATGCATTTAGAAGTTTCTCTAATCCTTTCATAAGAAGTTCGCCAGACTCTTTTAATTGTAAACTTAAGCATGTATCTAAAACATCAGAAGATGTCATACCTTGGTGAATGAATCTTGACTCTGGTCCAACATTTTCCGCTAAATTAGTTAGAAAAGCTAAAACATCATGCTTAATTTCTTTTTCAATTTCATTAATTCTATTTATATCAAAACTAGCTTTCTCTTTCACTTGAACAGATGTACCCTCAGGAACTATTTTTAGTTTTTCCATAGCCTCCAAAGCAGCAACTTCTATATCAACCCATATATTGAATTTATTTTCCTCTTCCCAAATAGATGTCATCTCTTTTCTAGAATATCTAGGTATCATTTCTTTCCTCTATAAAAATAAAACTTTTTAAACATTTATTGGGTTGCCACTATTATTAAGGGATTTTGTAAAAATTTCTATTCCATCTTTTGTCACACCTATTGAATGTTCAAATTGTGCTGATAGACTTCGATCTCTTGTTACTGCAGTCCAGCCATCAGAAAGCATTTTTGTATATTGCTTTCCTGCATTAATCATTGGCTCAACAGTAAAAAACATCCCTTCCCTTATTTCTGAACCTGTCCCAGAAGATCCATAATGAAGGATATTTGGTTCATCATGGAATATTCTTCCTATGCCATGACCACAAAATTCTCTTACTACAGAGAAATTTCTTTCCTCTGCATAATTTTGAATAAAGCTACCTAAATCACCCAATAAAATGCCTGGCTTTATCATATCTAAAGAAGACATTAAACTTTCATATGTTGTGTTAATTAATTTTCTTGATTTAATTGAAGGTTCTCCAGCGCAATACATTCTTGAAGAATCTCCATGCCACCCATCTAAAATAATGGTTACATCAATATTAACTATATCACCTTCATTAAGAACCTTATCTCCAGGTATACCATGACAAACAACATGATTAACTGATGTACAAATTGATTTTTTGAAACCTCTATAATTTAAAGGTGCAGGTATTGCCTGATTATCCAAAATAAATTCATAAGCAAATTGGTCTAGGCTTTCTGTAGTTATTCCCGGTTTAACCTCTTTAACAAATAAATCTAGCAATTCAGCCGCAAGTTTTCCAACCTTTCTCATTCCATCAAAATCTTCTTCCTGATGAATTTTTATTTGGCCTGTAATTCTGCCTGAAGCATATTTTTCATCAATATAGTCCATTAGAAACTTATATATTAAAAATTATGATACTTCTAGTATCTCATATTGTTAGGATTGCACTTACCTGCTAAAAAAGGAAATGACTAATTCAGTTTCAGAAAATGTAGCTATAGTTATTATTGGCGATGAGATCTTATCGGGAAGAACAAGAGATACAAATTTTAATTTTATTTCAAAAAAGTTATTAAAATTTGGGATTTTAGTTTCAGAATGTAGGATAATTTCCGATAACAAAAATGAAATAATTTCAACAGTAAATGAATTAAGAAAAAAATATAAATATGTCATCACTACTGGAGGAATTGGGCCTACCCATGATGATATAACTTCAGAAAGTATAGCCGATGCTTTTGGGATTAAATTAGAGATTAATAAAGACGCATACAATATTCTAAGCAGTTACTACAAAAAAATTGGTACAAATTTTAATGAAGTAAGACAAAGAATGGCAAAGATTCCATCGGGCGCAAAGTTAATTAAGAATCAAATTTCTGCTGCTCCTGGTTTTAAAATAGAAAATGTTTTTGTTCTAGCTGGAGTTCCAAAAATAATGGAATCTATGCTAAATGAAGCAATTGAATATATGGAGCCAAAAGAAAAAGCTATTAATATAAGGCTTAAAGTTATGGCTCCAGAAGGCGAAATAGCTAATATTCTTGAAAAAACAATTGAAAATTATTCTGATGTAAAAATTGGCAGTTATCCATTTTTTGAAACTGATAAAATTTTTGGAGTAAATTTAGAGCTCAACTCGCATAATGATAATTCAATAAATAATGCAATAAGTTTTTTAAAAATTCAATTATCTGAAGAATCTATTAATTATAAATAAGTAAAATAAATTAAGGTAAAAATGAACGATAAAAAATTAATCTATGAAGGCAAAGCAAAAAAATTATTTTCCTATAAAGATGATGATAAGATTATTCAATATTTTAAGGATGATGCAACAGCTTTTAATAAAAAGAAGCATGAAATTATTTCTGAAAAAGGTATTCTCAATAATTTTATAAGCGAATATATTTTTAAATACTTAAGTGAGAATGGTGTTTCTAATCATTTTATAGAAAGAATTAATGAACGTGAACAACTTGTAAAAAAAGTAGAGATAATACCTATTGAAGTAATTATAAGGAACATAGCTACAGGAACTTTATCAAAAAGACTCGGTATAAAAGAAGGATTAAATTTAGAAAGACCTTTAATAGAATTTACTCTTAAAAATGATGAATTAGATGACCCTATTGTCTCAGAGGAGCACCTCGACATTCTCGGATTTTCAAAAAAAGATGAAATCAAAGAAATGAAAAACCAAAGTCTTAAAATTAACTCTCTTTTAATAGATTTATTTTCAAACATTAATATAGAGTTAGTGGATTTTAAGATTGAATTCGGAAGGGTTGATGAGAACAATAAAGTTAACATTATTCTTGCTGACGAAATAAGCCCTGATTCTTGTAGGCTTTGGGATAAAGAATCTTTAGAAAAATTAGATAAAGATAGATTTAGAAAAAATTTAGGCGGATTAATTGATGCTTACAAAGAAGTTGCGACTCGGTTAGGAATAGATTTTCAGAATTAGAATCGTAAATGAAAATAAATATAAAAATAATGCCAAAATCAGGAGTTTTAGACCCGCAAGGTAAGGCTATAGAAAACTCTTTAAAGCAATTAGGCTTTAATCAAACTGGAACAGTTAGACAGGGCAAATTAATAGAGATTGATCTTCAAGAAAAAGAGGAGAAAGCTATAAAGATAGTTGATGAGATGTGTCAAAAACTTTTAGTAAATCTCATTATAGAAGATTATGAAATAATCGCTAATAAGGAAGACTAAATGAAGGCGGCTATAATTGTTTTTCCAGGATCAAATTGTGATAGAGATATTGCAGTATCTTTAAAAAAAATATCAGAAATTGAGCCTCTAATGATTTGGCATAAGGAAACATGTATACCCGATTGCGATATTATTGTTGTGCCTGGTGGTTTTTCATTTGGTGATTATCTCAGATGTGGCTCAATGGCAGCAAACAGTCCAATTATGTTAGATGTAATTCATAAGGCAAAAAAAGGAATGCCAACTATCGGTATATGTAATGGTTTTCAAATATTAACTGAAACAGGACTGTTGCCTGGGACGCTTATAAAAAATGATTGTCTTTCATTCTTGTGTAAGACAGTCAGTATAAAAGTAGAAAATAGCAATACGAAATTTTCAAATTTGTATTCAAAAAATGAAGTGATTGATATTCCAATTGCCCATAATGAAGGAAATTTCTTTGCAGATGATAGTACTTTAAATAAAATTAAAGATAATGATCAGATTGTTTTTAAATATTGCAACAATAGTGGAAAAACTGAAAAAGAGTTTAATCCAAATGGTTCTATTGAAAATATTGCCGGAATAATAAATAAAGATGGAAATGTTCTTGGTATGATGCCTCACCCCGAAAGAGCTACATGTCAATTATCTCAACTAAATGACGGTGAAAGATTCTTTAGCTCTATCACGGAGTCAATACTTTGACACTAATTACTGAAGATTTAGTTGAAGAGCATGGAATTAATGAAGAGGAATATAGCTTTATTCTTAAGTCTTTAAAAAGAGAACCCACTATTACTGAACTAGGAATATTTTCAGCGATGTGGTCAGAGCATTGTTCATATAAGTCATCTAAGTTTTGGCTAAAGCAATTACCCACAGAAAATAATTATGTTATTCAAGGCCCTGGAGAGAATGCTGGAGTAATTGATATTGGAGATGGGTATGCTGCAATATTTAAAATGGAAAGTCATAACCACCCTTCATTTATTGAACCTTATCAAGGGGCTGCTACTGGGGTTGGAGGAATATTAAGAGATGTATTTACAATGGGAGCAAGACCTGTAGCTCTTTTAAATTCACTAAGATTTGGAGATACATCTCATGAAAAAACCAAACATCTTCTCACAGGTGTGGTTTCAGGAATTGGTGGATACGGAAATTGCATGGGAATTCCAACTGTTGGTGGTGAGGTTGAATTTAATTCATCCTACAATGATAATATCTTAGTTAATGCAATGTGTGTAGGTATAGCTAAAACGGATAAGATTTTTTATTCAAAAGCGTCAGGAGTTGGGAATTCAGTTGTATATGTTGGTTCTAAAACTGGGCGAGATGGAATTCACGGCGCTACCATGGCTTCTGCAGAATTTGATGAAAATTCTGAAGAAAAAAGACCAACTGTTCAGGTCGGAGATCCATTTTCTGAAAAATTATTACTAGAAGCTTGCTTAGAGCTGATGAAAATGGATGTTATTATAGCAATACAAGATATGGGTGCAGCAGGTTTAACTTCTTCAGCTGTCGAAATGGCTGGTAAAGGCGAACTCGGTATTGAGTTGGATCTAGATAAAGTTCCTTGTAGAGAAAAAAATATGTCTGCATATGAGATTATGCTTTCTGAAAGTCAGGAAAGAATGCTCATGATTATTGAGCCAAAGAAAGAACATATAGCTAAAGAAGTCTTTGATAAATGGGAGCTAGACTTTTCCGTAATAGGCAAATTAACAAATACAAATAAACTGGTTATAAATCACAAAAAAATGACAAAAGCTGAGATTGTATTAGATATTCTTGAAAAAGGAGCTCCATCTTACAAAAGGCCATATTCAATAAATAAATTTTCAGAAGAGAAAATAAAAAATGACAAACTTATAGATAAGGGCCCTATCTCAATTCTTAAAGATTTAATAGGATCACCAAATTTATGCAGTAGGAAATGGGTTTGGGAGCAATATGATCATATGGTGATGACTGATACTATATTAATACCTGGCGGTGATTCAGCAATAATAAGAGTTCATGGAACAAATAAAGGGTTATCAATAACTTCAGATTCTACACCAAGATATTGCCTCTCTGATCCTATTGAAGGTGGAAAGCAGGCTGTTGCAGAAGCATGGAGAAATCTTATTGCTGTTGGATCAAGACCAATAGCAATTACAGACTGCATGAATTTTGGTAATCCTGAAAAGGAAGACATAATGGGTCAATTTGCAGGAGTTGTTAAAGGAATGATTATGTCATGTAATCAATTAGATTTTCCGGTAGTTTCTGGGAATGTATCCCTTTACAATGAAACAAATGGTAAAGGAATTAACCCTACTCCGGTGATAGGCGGAGTAGGAGTTATAGATAACCTTGATATTTTTGCTGATCATAATTTTAAAAGAAAAGATGATGTTATAATCATAATTGGTAAGACAGATGGTCATTTATCTCAGTCAATATATGCAACAGAATTATTAAATATTAATACTGGCTTACCTCCAAAAGTTAACCTTGATGAAGAAAAGAAAAATGGTTTAACAATAAAGTCTCTAATAGAAAGCTCTTTAGTTGATACCTCACACGATATTTCAGATGGAGGAATCCTCATAGCTTTAACAGAAATGGCTATTAAAAATAATATTGGTTTTGAGATTGAAACTGATATTATTAATTCTCATAGGTTTTTATTTGGAGAAGATCAGGGAAGATATATAATATCAGTAAAAGAAAAAAACTTAATTAAAGTTAGGAAAATATTAGAGGAAAGTAATGTAATATATAATATTGCCGGAGTTACAATTGATAAAATTATAAAAGTGAACGAAGAAAAAATACCAATAGACGAAATTAAAGAAATTTATGAAAATTGGTTCACAAAATATTTATCTAAATAAAGATATGACAATTAAAAAAGAAGAACTAGAAACTATGATTACTAAGGCTTTTCCTGAAGCAAAAGTCGAAATTATAGATCTTGCGGGAGATGATAATCATTATTCTTTGATAATTACTTCAAATAGATTTTCCGGTATTTCTAGAATTGATCAGCATAAAATGGTATATGAAGCATTAGATGGAAAAATGGGTAACGAATTACACGCTTTAACAATAAAAACATTAGTTAGTTAAATATTATGGATAAAAATATAAAGGAAGCAATACTAGAAAAAGTGTCTCAAGATGATCTTCATTTGTTTATGAAAGGAACACCACTTTTTCCTGAATGCGGTTTTTCAAATACAGTAGTCCAAATTTTGACCTATATAGAAGCACCATTTTCTTCAACAAATGTTCTAGAGGATGAAAATATTAGAGAAGGAATTAAAGAATACTCTAATTGGCCAACAATTCCTCAACTTTACTTTAAGGGTGAATTTATTGGGGGATGTGACATCATTAAAGAGATGTTTGAAACCGGCGAATTAAAAGAAGAACTAAAAGATATAATTATTTAAAATTAATTTCTAGAATAAAACTCAACTACTAAATTAGGCTCCATCTGAACAGGGTAAGGTACTTCATCGAGAGTTGGAATTCTTGTTAGTTTTGCTGTTAATTTTTTTTGATCATATTCAATATAATCAGGTACATCTCTTTCTGAGGATTCCTGACCACTTAATACTAGCTCTAAACTTTTAGATTTGTCTTTAATCTCTACTACATCACCAGTTTTTAATCTGTATGATGGAATATTGACCCTGCTTCCATTGACTTTAACATGACCATGACTAATAAATTGCCTTGCAGAAAAAACTGTGGGAACAAACTTTGCCCTATAGACAAGCGCATCTAATCTTCTTTCTAAAAGGCCAATAATATTCTCTGATGTATCACCTTGA
>JAZAJI010000021.1:0-13264 GCA_036230365.1 Pseudomonadota bacterium | reverse complement strand
ATAATTTCTTCTATTTTCTTCATTTGATTCTACATTAATTGTATCAAATCTTTTCTTAATTGTTCCTGAACTTTCATCTGCAGCTAAAATGCCTTTTCCAGGTTTAACCATTTGTTTTGCAATATCTTCTATACTCATTTTCTCCTCACTTATTTTTTTAGTACTTCTATTCCAGGTAATTTTTGTCCAGCTATCATCTCCAGAAATGCTCCACCGGCAGTTGAGATAAATGTAAAATCATTTATATAATTAGACTGACTAATTGCCGCCACAGTATCTCCACCACCAGCAACCGATGTAATTCTACCATTTTTTGTAAGTTTTGATATAATTTTTGCTACGGATGCAGTTCCTGTATGAAACGGATTTTGTTCAAATAAACCTAGAGGGCCGCACCATAAAACTTCCTCCATTTTAGAGATTTCTTTTTCAATTATTTTTATTGTATTGGTCCCAATATCTAAAATTAAACCATTATTAGGAATATTTTCAATATTATATTCTGAATATTTTCCATCTTTTTTTAAACTATACGCTACCAATGCATCAGAGGGTAAGATTATTTTACAATTATATTTTGAAGCATTTTTCATGATCTTATTAGCTATATTTAACATGCTCTTTTCACATAATGATTTTCCTATTTCTTTTCCTTTAGCTAAAAGAAATGTATTTGCCATACCGCCACCAATAATTAATACATTTACTTTCTTTATTAGATTATTAATTAAAGAAATCTTAGTTGAAATTTTTGAACCACCAATAATTGCTAATTTCTTTTTATTATCTGAATCTAGCAAATTATCTATTGCTATAATTTCTTTTTCTAGAGATCTTCCGGCAAAAGATGGCAAGAATTCTGTTAACCCAGTAACGCTTGCATGGTTTCTATGTGCAACTGAAAAAGCATCATTTACATAATAGTCAGAAAAATTTGCTATATTTTTTGAAAAATATTTATAGTTTTTTTCTTCACCTTTATGAAATCTAGTATTTTCTATTAATAAAATACTTCCATTTGGAGCTTTAGTGATTATTTTTTTTGTCTTATCACTTGAGTAATCATTTAAAAATAAAACTTTTGAATTTAAAGATTTTTCTAATTCAGGAATTATTGGTTTTAAACTCATTTTTCTAACTACTTTTCCCTTTGGTCTTCCAAAATGAGAAAGTATAGAAATTTTGCAACCAGTTCTTTGTAATTCTTTGATTGTAGGTTTTAGGCTCATTATTCTTGTTTTATCAAGAATTTTACCATCACTTATTGGCAAGTTAAGATCAGCCCTAATTTGAATAATTTTTCCTTTTAAATCATTCTTTAAAAGGTCATCAAGATTTCTAATCTGAATCATGTTTACTTTATAAGTTTTCCAATAACTGCAGCTGTATCACTCATACGATTTGCAAATCCCCATTCATTATCATACCAACTTAATACTCTACCTAATCTTCCCTTTACAACCTGAGTTTGGGTTAGATCAAATATTGAACTTAAAGAGTTATGGTTATAATCAATTGATACTAAAGGTTTATTTTCTACTCCAAGAACGCCTTTTAAATCGGTTTTTGAAGCTTTTATCATTGCATTATTAATAGTATCAGCATCAATTCGTTTTTTGGAATTAAAAACTAAATCAATCATAGAGACATTTGGGGTAGGTACTCTAACGGCTGTTCCGTCAAGTTTTCCTAATAGTTCTGGTAAAACTAAACCTACTGCTTTTGCCGCACCAGTTGATGCTGGAATAATAGATACTGAAGAGGCCCTTGCTCTTCTTTCATCTGAATGCAGTGTATCTAAAATGCTCTGATCGCCAGTAAAAGCGTGAACAGTTGTCATGTAACCTTGATTAATCCCGCAAAGTTTATTTAAGACTTTTGCTACTGGAGCAAGACAATTAGTAGTGCAAGAAGCATTAGATATTATCTTATGACTTTTTCTTATTTTTTTATGATTAACACCATAAACAACAGTTATATCTGCACCTGATGCGGGAGCACTTATAAGAACTCTTTTTGCGCCAGCGTTTATATGCATCTGAGCTTTTTCTTTTGAGGTAAATATTCCAGTGCATTCCATTACGATATCAATTCCAAGATCCCCCCAAGGAAGATCTTCAGGATTTCTTTCAGAAAATATTTTAATGGATTTTTTTCCTATGTTTATTGATGTTTTTCTTGCTGTAACCTTTTTTGATAAAGTCCCATGAACAGAATCATATTGAAGTAAATGGGCATTAAATTCAGAAGATCCAAGGTCATTAATTGCAACAACATCAATATCTTTTCTATTAGATTCAATTATTGCTCTAAGAGCTAATCTACCTATTCTTCCAAAACCATTAATTGCAACTTTTACAGCCATTATATCACCTTTAAATTTATAATTTACTTTTTATCTTTTTAACTATGCTTTCTTTATCAATTCCAAAATGTTGATAAAGTTCATTTGCAGGGGCGCTTGCTCCAAAACCATCCATACCAATAAATAATCCATTTTCTCCAAGATACTTGTCCCATCCAAGCCCAGTAGATGCTTCAATCCCTACTCTTAAACCTTCTTTACCAAGAGTTGTTTCTTTATAGTTTTTATCTTGCTGATCGAACAATTCAAAAGAAGGCATGGATATTACCCTAGTTATTATCCCTTCTTTTTCTAACTCATCCTTTACTTCAGTAGCTATTGATACCTCACTTCCAGTAGAAATTAAATTAACATCAATTTTATCTGAAGATGATCCTATCAGTTCATATCCGCCAAGCTCACTTTTATTCTTTTCTTCAAAATTATTCCTTAAATGTGGACAACCTTGTCGACTTAAAGCAATTATACTAGGCCCACTACTTTTAAGTGCCGATAGCCAGCATTCTGCAGTTTCTGTTGTATCTGCGGGTCTAAAGACATTTAAATTTGGAATAGCTCTTAAACTAGGTATATGTTCTACAGGTTGATGAGTAGGGCCATCTTCCCCTAACCCAATAGAGTCATGTGTCATAACATGTATAACCCTAAGATTCATTAAAGCGGCTAATCTAATTGATGGTCTACAATAATCGGAGAATACTAAAAAAGTCCCTGAGTAAGGTATAATACCCTTATGTAATGCCATGCCATTCATAGCAGCAGCCATTCCATGTTCTCTTATTCCATAATGAATAAATCTTCCAGAAAAATTATCTCCTGATATTACTTCTAATTCTTTAGTTTTGGTATTATTTGATCCAGTAAGATCAGCTGAACCGCCTATAGTATTTTCTATAACAGTATTTATGGTTTCGAGAACCTCTTGAGAAGATTTTCTTGTTGCCCAATTCGGTTTTTCCTCAGAATAAGTTTTTTTAATTTTGTTAATTTCTAATTCTAATTCATCTGGAATTTCTTCTTTTAGATAATTTAAAAAAATATCTTTTTTACTTTGATCGTTCGATAATCTATCTTCCCATTCTTTTCTTGTTGAAGAATTTTTTAATCCAATCAATCTCCAAGCATCTTTTATATCTGAAGGTATTTCAAAATCCTCATAATTCCAACCGAATGATTTTTTCATTTCAGATATATCATCTTTTCCTAAAGGGGCTCCATGAGAGGAAGACTTTCCTTCTTTTGAAGGTGAACCAAATCCTATTTTTGTCTTACATGCTATCAAAGATGGTCTATCATTTTTTAAGGATTCATTTATTGCGTTTTCTATATCTAAATGATTATGTCCATCGATTCTCTTTACATCCCAACCTGAAGCTTCGAATCTTTTTAACTGGTCAGTAGAGTCGCATAAATCCAAAGCTCCATCTATTGATATGTTATTGTCATCAAAAAGAACAATTAACTTAGAGAGTTTTAAATGACCTGCTAAACTTATGGCTTCTTGACTAATGCCTTCCATAAGATCGCCGTCAGAAGCAATTACATATGTATTATGATCAACAATTTCATCACCAAATTTGTGATTTAAAATTCTTTCAGCAATTGCCATACCAACCGCAGTAGATATACCTTGTCCTAAGGGGCCGGTGGTAGTTTCAACTCCTAATGTATGCCCGTATTCTGGATGTCCAGGTGTAGCAGAACCAAGTTGTCTAAAATTCTTTATTTGATCAATTGTCATATCTGAAAATCCCACCAAATGATTAACAGCATATAAAAGCATTGATCCATGTCCTGCAGATAAAACTATCCTATCTCTATCTGGCCAATCAGGTTTTAGAGGGTCTATCTTTAAAAATTTGGAGTATAAAACTGTTGTAAAATCAGCTGCGCCTAGAGGCATTCCTGGATGACCACAGCCTGCTTTTTCTACTGCATCTACCGCAAGAAATCTTATTGCATTAGCCATATCAGAAAGACTAATTTCATTATTAATTTTTTCTTTATTATCGTTCAATTTTTAGTGACACAGTTTTATTAAAATTAATTAGAACAAACTATAATTAAACGTCAATGCGAATTATATATATAGATATTATTTAATATTGGTTGATGATTTAATTATTAAATGTATGATTAAATTATTATGGATAACAGATTGAAAGAAATGATAGATTACCTTTCTATAGTAGAAAGAAAATCTTCTGATCTTATTAAAAAAGTTGAAAAAACAAATCACGAATTAGGCAAAGCCAATCAAAGAATTGCAGATCTTACCAGTAAATTAGATAAGAGCGAATCATCTAGAAAAGAAGCTAAAAAAAATATCGATAATTTAATAACAAAAATTAAGAATGGAAAGTTTTAGGATTCTAATATTATGAGCAATATTACTATAGAAATAAATAAAAGAGAATTCTTAATAGCCTGTGAGGATGGGAAAGAAAAAGAAGTTTTAGAACTTGCTAAGACTTTTGCCAATCGAGTTTCTCTGCTATCAGAAAGATTGAGCGATCTTGACCATGAGAGATTATTTTTACTTGCAGGAATTCTTGCCGAAGAAGATATTAATAATATGCTGAAAGACTCTGGCTTAGATAAAGCTATAACTAGAATTAAAAAATTAGCTGATAAATTTGAAAAAATTGAATAATAATTTTATTGAATAAAGCTAATGCAATCATTTTCAAGAAAAGAAAATATAAGAAAAAAATTTTTAAGAGAAAGAGAAAATTTAAAAGAAAATTTTAGTGAAAACGCTAAAGAAAATTTCATTAAGAATTTTTTTGATTTTAGTAAAGAAATAAAGAATAAAAATATAGCTGGTTATTATCCTATCGGTTCTGAAATTTGTTGTTTAGAAATTCTTAAAATTTGCAGTAATAAAAAAATTATCACCTCAATACCTTTCATAAAAGAAGATCTTACTATTGAGTTTCGAAAGTGGTCTGTAAGCGACCCTCTTGTTAAAGGAAGTTTTGGAATACCGTGCCCCCAAAAAAAGTCTATCATAAATCCAGATATTATTCTTATTCCACTAATAGCTTTTGATAAATATGGTTCAAGAATAGGTTTTGGATCAGGAATCTATGACAGGACATTACCTCTTTTTGAGACTAGTAGGAAAATTGGACTTGCTTTTTCAGGTCAACTACATAATAGAAGGTTACCATTTGAAGATTTTGATTATCCGCTTGATGCAGTTATAACAGAAAAAAAAGTTTTTAAATTTAATGAGGTATAAAAGTGAAGATTATGTTTCTTGGAGATATTGTTGGAAGATCAGCAAGAGAAAAAGTTGAAGAAGAGTTACCTTCTTTAATTCAAGATTATTCTATTGATTTTACAATAGTAAATGGTGAGAATTCTGCCGGTGGGTTTGGTATTACAGAAGAAATCTGTAAGAACTTATTTTCTTCAGGCGTCAATTGTATAACTACTGGAAACCATTTATGGGACCAAAGAGAAATACTTTCTTATATAGATAATGAGGAAAGATTACTAAGGCCTGCAAATTTTCCCTCTCAAACACCTGGGTCAGGTTATAGAGTCTACAAAACTTCTAAAGGAAATATTTTGGTAATTAACATTATGGGCAGATTGTTTATGGACCCCTTGGATGACCCCTTTAGATTAATTGATGAAATACTTAGTAAAAATGAATTAGGAGATGAAATTCAAGCAATTATTGTTGATGTACATGCTGAAGCAACTTCTGAAAAAGTAGCCCTCGGTCATTTTTGTGACGGGCGAGCTAGTTTAGTGGTGGGCACTCATACACATATTCCTACTGCTGATCATCAAATTTTACCTTTTGGTACAGGGTATCAAACTGATGCAGGTATGTGTGGGGATTATGATTCAGTGATTGGAATGGAAAAAACAGAACCGCTAAGGAGGTTTTTGGAAAAAACACCCGGAAATAGGTTTAGTCCTGCCCAAGGTGAACCAACTTTATGTGGCGTAATTATTGAAACTGATGAAAATGGATTATGCAATTCTATTGAGCCAATTAGATTAGGTGGAGTTCTTTCAAATACTAATGTAGATTAAAAACATCATGGCTGGTCATTCAAAGTTTAAAAATATTCAATATAGAAAGGGCGCTCAAGATAAGAAAAGAGCAAAACTGTTTGCTAAAATTTCTAAAGAAATTACTGTCGCCGCAAAACTTGGTCTTCCTGATCCGGATTCTAATCCTAGATTAAGATCTGCAATTTCTTTAGCTCGTTCTCAAAATATGCCAAAGGACAATATTGAGCGTGCAATAAAAAAAAGTAGTGATGAAAATTCGGAAACTTATGATGAAGTTAGATATGAAGGATTTGGCCCATCGGGAGTAGGTATAATTGTTGAAACATTAACCGACAATAGGAACAGAACAGCAGGTGATATTAGATCTATTTTCTCAAAATGTGGAGGAAACCTAGGTGAGACTGGTTCAGTTAGTTTTATGTTTACTCATTTTGGTAAAATAAAGATACCTAAAGATCTTATAGATTTTGAAGAAATTTTTGATATCGCTATTGAATTTGGGGCTTCAGATTGTGATGAGATAGACGATTTTTATGAAATTTCCTGTTCAACTGAAAATCTTCACAATATAGCTAATCTTATAGAGTCAAAGATTAAAACAGATTTAGCTGCACAACTTAGTTGGAAACCAATAAATCTTATTAATGTTGATGAAGAATCAGCCCATAAGATACTAAATATGGTTAATTCTTTAGATGATCATGATGATGTTCAAGAAGTGTTTTCAAATTTTGATATTGCTGAGGAATTATTAGATAAATTATAAAGTAGACAAGAAAAATGGCTTCACCTCAGAAAGTTAAAGGCAAATCTTATGAAAATGCTAAAGCTAAATTTCTCACTGATATTTTTCAACAAAAATTTATAAGAGTACCAACTTCAGGAGCTTTTTTAGGGGGAAAAAATTATGAAAGAAGGCATGAAATGACTGATGGTCAGGTAATGGCTTTTAAAGGAGATATCATTCCTCCGGATGATTGGAAATTTTTTAATTGTGAGTGTAAATTTTATAAAGATTTTAAATTTCACCAATTACTTAATGAATCAAAAGTTTTGGATTCATGGATAGATGAAACTCTTAGCACATCCAATGAAAATGATTTGAATTTAATATTTATGAAATTTAATAATATTGGCGAATATGTAGCTTACCAAGCAAAAGAAAAATTTCGAGTAAAGCAATATTTAAAATACTATAAGCAATGGCGTTTTACATCCCATGAACAATTTTGGAATGATTACAATATCCAAAAAATTCAAAGTAGGTGTAAAGGAGAAATTATTTTATGATAGACAGTAAAAAAAATGAATTCTGATATTTCGGGATCGCTCAAAGGAACAACACATTATTTTAAAATAAGGGTATATTATGAGGATACCGATTTTACTGGAATTGTATACCATGCGAATTACCTAAAATTTGCAGAGAGAGGAAGAACTAATTTTTTGAGATTGTTAGGTATTAATCATTCCGATCTTATTAATAACGAAAACCCAAAATATTTTGTAGTATACTCTATGGAAACTAAGTTTTTAGGTACTGCTACTATAGATGATATTCTTGAAGTTAGATCATATTTTAAGGGTATAACAGGTCCAAGATTAAGAATTGACCAAGAAATATTTAACAAAGAAAGAAATCTTTTTTTTGCTAAAATAGAATTTGCAATATTAGATAAAGATGGAAAGCCTAGGAAATTTCCTGATGATATGATATCGAAAATAGAACCATATGTTAATTAACAATAAAAGTATAAAGTTCTAGATAATTAAAATGACAAACAACTTAGTAAAAATTTTTAATTCAGAAGTTTTAGATTCCACTATAGCTATTGCTGTTTCTGGGGGAGTGGATTCTCTTGTGCTAATGTATTTAGCCAGTGAATCAAAAGTAATTAATAATAAAGATGTTTTTATTTTAACTATAAATCATGGTTTAAGGCCTGAATCTAAAACTGAATGTGATTTTGTAGAAGGTTTGGCAAAAGAATTAGGATTTAAAGTAAAAATCTTAGAGTGGGAAGGAAAAAAGCCTAGCAAAAGTCTTCAAGAAAAAGCTCGAAATGAGCGTTATAATTTACTTTTAAATTTTTGCAGAGAAAACTCTATAAATAATCTTTTTCTAGCTCATCACTTAGATGATCAAATAGAAAACTTTTTATTTAGGATGTTTAGAGGTTCAGGTATTAAAGGTTTAACTTCATTTTCTAATCGATCGGAAAGAGATGGAATACTATTAATAAGACCTTTAATTGATATCCCTAAATCAGAATTAATTGCTTTTGCTAAAAAAAGAAAAATAAAATGGATTGAAGACCCATCAAATCAAAATAAAAAATTTGAAAGAATTAAACTCCGTAAAATTCTTTCATTAATCTATGATCAAGGTTTTGATAAAAAAGTTTTTCTAAAATCTATTAAAAAACTAAAATTAGCAAATAAAGCACTTGATAAGACAACAAAAGAATTTGTTTCAAAATATGTATTAGTGAATAAAAATATTTCTGTTTTTATTAATCAAGAATTCTTTTTGGAAGCTCCAAAAGAAATTCAGTTAAGGGTAATTGAAAATTCTATAAGGATATTTTCTGGAGAGCGTTTTTATTCTCCAAGTTACTCAAAAATGATGAACTTAATTAATTGGATAAGGAAAAGTTCTAATATTTCAGCAAAAACTCTCGGGGGAACAATTTTTAGGAGAAGAAATAAAGGCATAATTTTGTATAAAGAAGTAAAAAAACTAAACGAAATTAAACCAGTAAAATTATCGAAAAATACTTATAAATCCTGGGATAATAGATTTTTAATAAAGGCTAAAAAGGGCTCTAAGGGCGAAATTTCATATTTGGGAGCTGAAGGAGTAAAAATCTTAAAATCTAAGAAAAAACTTTATAAAAAAGACTTTAACGGCATCCCTGTAACAGCTTTATACAGTACTCCAGCAGTTTGGAGAGGGAAACGCCTTATTTCCGCCCCTTTTTTTGATTATTCTAATGGTAATGGATTTAACCTAGAAATAAAAAATATTGACTATTTGCTCTAGAAATTGAAAAAAAAAGACTTATTTTATATATATTGTGTAAATATTATTAATTAATTGTTTAATAGGAAGAGATTTGAATAACGGAAATTTAAAAAATTTTTTAGTCTGGACGATTTTAGCGTTCTCACTTTTAGGGCTTTATAATTTAGTTCAAGGGCCTATTAATGGGCCAACCCAAAATGAAATTAGTTTTTCTCAACTCCTTGCTGAAGTTGATAATGGGAATGTAGCAGATGTAGAGATATCTGGAGATTCTATAACTGGACATTATTCTAATGGTCAGGGCTTCAAAACTTTCGCTCCTTCTGATCCTTCATTAGTTCAAAGACTTTATGATAGGGGTGTAGTCATCAACGCAAAACCAAATAAGGAGGGTGGACCAACTTTATTAGGTGTTCTTATATCTTGGTTCCCAATGCTTTTATTGATAGCTGTCTGGATATTTTTTATGAGACAGATGCAGGGAGGCGGAGGTAAAGCTATGGGTTTTGGTAAATCTAAAGCAAAACTTCTTAATGAAAAGAATGGCATTGTAACATTTGATGATGTTGCTGGTGTTGATGAAGCAAAAGATGATTTACAGGAAATCGTTGAATTTCTTAAAGATCCATCAAAATTTCAAAGATTAGGAGGTAAGATTCCTAAAGGAGCTTTATTAGTCGGCCCTCCAGGAACAGGTAAAACTTTACTTGCAAGAGCAATTGCAGGCGAAGCAAGTGTACCTTTTTTTACAATATCTGGTTCTGATTTTGTTGAAATGTTTGTTGGTGTTGGCGCTAGCCGTGTTCGAGATATGTTTGAACAAGCGAAAAAAAATGCTCCTTGCATAATTTTTATTGATGAAATTGATGCTGTTGGTCGACATAGAGGTGCGGGTCTTGGCGGTGGAAATGATGAAAGAGAGCAAACTTTAAATCAGCTCTTAGTTGAGATGGATGGTTTTGAAACAAATGAAGGTATAATATTAATTGCTGCCACAAATAGACCTGATGTTCTTGATCCGGCACTCTTAAGACCGGGAAGATTTGATCGACAGGTTGTTGTTCCAAATCCTGATATTATTGGCAGAGAAAAAATATTAAAAGTTCATACCAGAAAAGTTCCAATATCATCAGATGTAGATATTAGAGTTGTGGCACGAGGTACGCCTGGTTTTTCAGGAGCAGATCTTGCAAATATTGTTAATGAAGCAGCTCTTCTTGCCGCAAGAAGAGGCAAAAGAATGGTAACTAATGCTGAATTTGATGATGCTAAGGATAAGGTAATGATGGGGCCAGAAAGAAGATCTATGGTCATGACCGATGATGATAAGAAGCTTACAGCGTACCATGAAGCAGGACATGCTTTAGTTTCAATAAATATGGAATCATCTGATCCAATACATAAAGCTACTATAATCCCAAGAGGAAGAGCATTAGGTATGGTTATGCGACTCCCGGAAAGAGATCAAATTTCTATTACAAGAGAAAAGATGTATGCAAATCTTGCAGTAGCAATGGGCGGAAGGATTGCTGAAGAAATTATATTTGGACATGATAAAGTTACTTCAGGCGCATCTTCTGACATTCAACAAGCAACCCAACTCGCTAGAGCTATGGTTATGCAATATGGAATGTCTGAAAAGTTGGGATTTTTAACATATGGCGATAATGAAGACGAAGTGTTTTTAGGTCGTTCAGTTGCGAGAACGCAAAATATGTCTGAGGATATTCATAAAATTGTTGATTCTGAAGTAAGGAAAATAGTAGATAAGGCTTATTCCATGGCTGAAAAAGTTATGAAAGATAAAGAAGATGATTTACATATAATTGCTAATGGTCTTCTTGAGTATGAAACATTAACTGGCGAAGAAATAACAAATTTACTAGGTGGTGTTAAGCCTAATAAAAATGATGATCCTGATAAAAGTGATTCATCAAGCCCTTCCGGATCAGTACCAAAAACAGGTAAGAAAAGTGATCCTAACTCAAATCCAGGTCTTCAAGGGGCCTAATTACTCTAGGAACTTAATGGCTAAAAGTTTTTTTGGCACAGACGGAATAAGAGGCACGGTTAATACTGAAGACTTAAATTCGGAAATAGCTTTAAAGTTAGGTATAGCTGCAGGAAAGATATTCACCAGAGGAAATCATAAACATAGGGTAATAATTGGTAAAGATACTAGGGTTTCGGGGTATATGCTTGAATCAGCTTTAGAGTCTGGATTTACATCCTCAGGAATGGATGTGTTCTTAACTGGGCCTATTCCTACACCTGCAGTTGCTTATCTTACTAGAGCATTAAGAGCAGATCTTGGGGTTATGATAACAGCATCACACAATACATATGAAGATAATGGTTTTAAACTTTTTGGTCCGAATGGATTCAAATTATCTGACAATAGGCAATTCGAGATTGAAGAATTAATGAATAGAAAAGACATCATGATGCTTCAAGATAAGGTAAATATTGGTGTAGCAAGCAGAGTTGATGATGCACTATCAAGATATACTGAATTTGCTAAGGCTTCTTTTCCAAATTTGATGAGATTAGATAATATTAAAATAGTTTTAGATTGCGCTAATGGTGCAACTTATAAGGTTGCACCAAAAATATTCTGGGAACTAGGAGCGGATATAGTTGTTATTGGAGATAAACCCAATGGTAGAAATATAAATCAAGACTATGGAACGACTAATACGGAAAATTTAAAACAAAAAGTACTTGATGAAAAAGCAGATTTAGGAATATCGTTTGATGGCGATGGTGATCGTTTAGTTTTAATTGATAACAACGGTAATCAAGTTGAGGGTGATCATTTATTAGCTATGATTGCTTTATCATTAAAAAATAAAAATAAGTTAAGAACTGACAAGGTAATATCGACGATTATGTCAAACAATGCTTTGGAGCATTACCTAAAAGAAATTGGAATAGAACTCATAAGATCTCAAGTTGGTGATAGATATGTTATTGAGGATATGATTAAGTATGATACTAACCTTGGCGGTGAGCCATCTGGTCATATAATTCTCAGTGATTATTCCACAACAGGCGATGCCTTAATAGCTGCATTAAATGTTTTAGCTTTAATGCGTGAAGAAAATAAACCCATTTCAGAACTTACTAATCTTTTTACTCTTAATCCTCAACATAGTGATGAATTTAGGCATACAAATATAAATACCATTTCAGATTCTTCAATTGAAGAACTGTCTAATGAAATGGTTAAAAGCATCAAAAAAAAAGGCAGGGTTATTATTAGAAAGAGTGGCACTGAGCCAATAATTAGAATGATGGTTGAAAGTGAAGATCAGAATCTGAATCGAGATATATTAAGTCATATTCAATTATCTCTAGAAAATCTAATTAAATAGTAAAATTATTACTTAATTATAGAATTTGATTGACTAATCTCACAATTAGTTTTATTTCAGCCTTGGGACACTCCTCCCCAACGAGGAGCAACTATCTGTAAGGATAGAAGACATGATCGAAAAACCAAAAAATAAGCCGCGATGCTTAAATTTTTCTTCTGGGCCATGCACTAAAAGACCTGGATGGTCTGTAGATGTATTAGAAGACGCTCTATTAGGTAGAAGTCATCGTTCTACTGAAGGAAAAAATAAACTAAAAAAAGCTATAGACGACACTAAAAGGTTACTTTGTATTCCTGATAATTATGAGGTAGGTATTGTGCCTGCTTCAGATACGGGCGCTATAGAAATGGCAATGTGGAATCTTTTAGGATCTAGACCAGTAGAAGTCCTTTCATGGGAAGTTTTTGGAAAGGATTGGAAAAAGGATATCCAAGAACAACTAAAAATTCCTGAAAGCAATTA
>JAZAJI010000020.1:0-6310 GCA_036230365.1 Pseudomonadota bacterium | reverse complement strand
AATATTAAAGAAGAAAAGAAACCAGAATATGTTTTATTTGGTGATATTTTTTTAAAAACCTTCGGGCCAGATATGGATTTTCCAAAAAAATAACCACTAATATCAGAAATAATAATAGTAGATATGATAAGGAACAAAGCCATTAATCCACTTTCCATATCTCTAATCCACTGAATGACCGATAAACTAACTAAAATATATATGAATCCAAATGACGACCAAAAAGAAGGGATATTAAAAAAGGAAGATAAAGAAGAAATAATTAAAATAGAAGAAGCAATTAATATTAAATCCATTGATATAAAGCCATCATTGAAGAAAACTAATATAGAAAATACTATTGAAATTATACCCCGGATAATCCATTTATTTTTTGAAACTATTCTCATCCACTCAAAATTAAGTATAACTAACACCAACAAAAGGAAGATCTTTAAATACAATCCTCCCAAGTAAAGAATTAAAAAACTCACTGAAGCAAGAGCTAAAGCAGATAAAGATCTTAATTTTAAATCATCAAACATTTATTTATTCTCACTAATAACATTTCCAAATCTTCTCGATCGATTACTATAATCCTCAATTGCCCTTTCTAACTTAGCCTTATTATAATCAGGCCATAAACATTCTTCAAAATAAACTTCTGCATATGAAAGTTGCCAAAGTAAGAAATTAGAAATTCTTTTTTCTGATCCACTCCTTATAATTAAATCAGGATCAGGGACGCCAGCTGTATAAAGATGACTTTCAAATATTTCATTATTAATATTATTTGGGTCTAAATCGCCCTTTGATGCAGCTAAAGCAATTCTTTTTGATGCATTAATGATTTCATGTCTTCCACTATAGTTAAAAGCTACCTGAAGATACAAACCTTTGTTTTCTGATGTAAGATCTTCAGCCCCTTTAATAAGACTAAGAATGTCTTTTGGTATATTAGATCGACTTCCTATAATTTTAATTCTAACATTATTGTTATGCAGTTCAGATAAATCATTAGAAATAAATTTTCTTAATAATTGCATTAACTTTGATGTTTCTTCTTCTGGACGTTTCCAATTATCTAGAGAAAAACTAAAAATTGTTAGATATTTTAGATCAAAATCTCTTAATTCTTTAAGAAGTTTTCGTAAAGTTTTTAATCCTTGAGCATGACCCTCATATCTTGGAAGACCCCTAGCACTAGCCCAACGACCATTGCCATCCATTATAATTGCAATATGTGATATATTTTTTTTACTATCTTTTTGAGATGGGGTTTTCATGCAGATTAAACTTGTCTAATCTCTTCTTCCTTCTGAGATAATATTTCATCTATTTTTTTTATATGATTATCAGTTAATTCTTGAACTTCTTCAGATAAATCATTTGCACGATCCTTCCCAATTTCTCCTTCTTTCTCAATTCTTTTAATCTCATCCATTCCATCCCTTCTAATGTTTCTTATTGAGATCTTACTTTGTTCTGCATATTTGCCTGCAATTTTAGATAATTCTTCTCTTCTTTCTTCATTTAATTCTGGAATTGGAATTCTAATTAACTCACCATCAACTTGGGGGTTTAAGCCTAATCCAGATTCATGTATTGATTTTTCTACAGCTACAACTAACCCTTTATCCCAAACCTGAATTGAAATTGTTCTTGCCTCAGGAACAGAAATGCTACCCACCTGATCTAAGGGCATTTTTTGACCATATGCTTCAACCAAAATTCCATCAACCATATTTGTAGAAGCTCTGCCGGTTCTTAATCCTGATAATTCGGAGTTAAAGGCATTTATAGCTCCATCCATTCTTTTATTTAGACCTTCTTTATCGATTTCTGTCATTTGCTTTCCTTAACAATAGAACAACTACCTTTACCTTTTATAATATTCAAAAAGGAATCATTTTCTTGTATTGAGAAGACTATTATCGGTATATTATTATCTCTTGCAAGAGAAACTGCTGATGAATCAAGAACCTTTAAATTATTAGCTAAAACTTCATCAAAAGATATAGATTCAAATTTTTTCGCATCATTATTCTTTTTTGGATCTTTATTATAAATTCCATCGACCATAGTTCCTTTAAAAATTGCATCGCAATCCATTTCACTTGCTCTTAATGCTGCAGCTGTGTCAGTCGTAAAGTAAGGATTTCCAGTTCCAGCTGCAAAAATTACAATCCTCCCTTTTTCCATATGCCTAATAGCTCTTCTTCTTGTGTAAGTTTCACATACTTCTGTCATTGATATTGCTGATTGAACTCGAGTTTGAATATTTAATCTCTCTAAAGAGTTTTGCATTGCTAAAGAATTCATAACGGTTGCAAGCATACCCATATAATCTGCACTAGCCCTATCCATACCTGCTGCTGCGCCAGATAAACCTCTAAAAATATTTCCTGCCCCAATAACTAAGCAAACTTCAACACCAAGACTACATACCTGTGCAATTTCTTTTGCGACTCTATCTACAATTGATACATCTATTCCATATGCACCAACACCCATAAGAGACTCACCTGATATTTTTAACAGTACTCTTTTATATTTTTTCTGGTTCATCAGAGCCTCTTATATTTAATTAAAATTTTAAGAAATTAATGAATCTACCTCGTTAGCAAAGTCTTCATTTTTCTTTTCAATTCCTTCTCCTAATTCCATTCTAATAAAATCTGAAATAATTACAGGTTCATCTAATGTTTTAAGAATATCCTTAATTTTGCTTTCTCCATCTACTACAAAAGTTTGTTCCAAAAGAACGCTTTCCTGATAAAACTTATTTAAACGACCTTCAGTCATCTTTGTGACAATTTCCTCTGGCTTACCTGATGACCTAGCTTCTTCTTCTAAAATAGCTCTTTCTCTTTCTAAAATTTCTTTAGGTATATCTTCAACATTAATTGATATTGGGTTGGTTGCGGCAATATGCATTGCTATTTGTTTTCCTAAATCCTCTAGTTTATTTACATCTTCATCAGATTTAAGACTCACTAAAACTCCTATTTTCCCCATATTATCAACTACCTGATTATGAATATAAGATGAAATAATACCACCCTTATTTTCAATGGTTTCCATCCTTCTTAAATTAATATTCTCTCCAATAGAAGCTATCATTTCTGTAATATAATCTTTTACCAAAACAGATTCTTCTGAAACCTCTTTAGACAATAGATCTTCCAAATTATCGCTTTTAATTGCTAAATTTCCTAATTTTTCTACAATATTTTGAAAATCTTCATTCCTGGCTACAAAATCTGTTTCAGAATTTACCTCTATTATAGATGCATTATTTTCATTCTTACATACATATATTAATCCTTCAGACGCTATTCTTCCTTCTTTTTTTGCCGCCTTCGCAATGCCTTTTGTTCTTAGCCAATCAATAGAAGATTCAATATCTCCATTATTTTCAACTAAGGCATTTTTACAATCCATCATACCTACTCCAGTTTTTTCTCTTAGCTCTTTAACTAGGCTTGTAGTTATTTCAGGCATAAATAATCTCCACTGCTAACTATTAAATATCAGTATTTAGTCTTTTTTATCCTTATCTAGGGATTTCTCTTGATTTTTATCCTTAGAATCTTCTGCATCATCTTTTTTTTCTAATTCAGTTAATTCGGCTGTATCTTTTTGATCTTTTATAGCTTTTTTTTGCTTTTCATCAACACTATCAGACTTAGGCAAAGATTCTTCTTCATCTTCTTTAGTGTTATCTTGTATTTTTACATCTTCTTTTGACTGAATCGAAATACCATCTAAAGCTGCTTGCGAAATCAAATCACAATATAATTTTATAGATTTTGTTGAATCGTCATTACCTGGTATAGGGTAGGTAATTCCATCTGGATCACTATTTGAATCTATTATTGCTGCAATAGGAATGTTTAATTTTTTTGCTTCATTAATAGCAATTTGCTCTCTAACCGTATCTATTACAAAAATTAGATCAGGCAAACTTCCCATATTCTTAATACCTCCGATGGATAACTCTAATTTATCCCTCTCTCTCGTAAGTTTTAATAATTCTTTTTTTGTTAAACCCGCTGATTCAACTTCATCAAGTGTAGTCTGAATAGATTTAAGCCTTGAGATAGTATTCGATATAGTCTTCCAATTAGTTAAAGTTCCGCCTAACCAACGATGATTTACATAGTATTGTGCACATTGTGAAGCGCTATCGGAAATTATTTCCGAAGCCTGTCTTTTTGTTCCAACGAACAATATTCTTCCGCCACTTTTTGTAACTTCACTTACAGCCACCATAGCGTTTCTTAACATATGCATAGTTAGGGTTAAGTTTATAATATGGATATTATTATGCTCTCCATAAATAAACTCTTTCATTTTAGGATTCCACCTATGTGTCTGGTGCCCAAAATGGACACCCGCTTCAAGTAATTCTTTCATAGAAAAATCTGGTAATGCCAATTTATCCTCCTTTACCGGTTAAACCTCCACGAATATCCACCTAATGGCACCGGATTGCCTGGAAAAGCTACATTCGTGTGCGTAATGAATGGGGTATAATATTAATAACAATAAACTGCAACAAAAAATTAAATTTCTTCAACTTTTAAAACTCCTTCAATTTCTTTTACTGAGGATTTTATAGCCGAATTAATTTTAAAGTTTTCTCCCAATTTTAATTCTGCTTGATATTTGTCTTGTCCTTCTATTAGAACCTGAATATAAATTTCTGAATTTCCAGAACTTTCAACTCTATCTTTTATCTGAAGAATAGTTTCAACATTTCCAACATAAATTTTAAGAGCATTGATTTCTTTTTTTAGAAGATCTTCTAATGGTAAAATATTTGTTGCCAACAATCTTAAGTTATTATCTCTCTTTTGTGTCTCAGCCTCAATAGCGACAGAAATACCGGGAATTAAAATACCTCTAACTTTGTGGAGTAATTCAGAAAAAATAGTTATCTCGAATTGACTCTTTTCATCGGTTAAACCTAAAAACGCAAAACTTTTACCTCTTTGTGATTTTCTTTCTTTTATATAAGAGATTGTACCTGCAATTTTGTATTTTGTTTCGGGTTTATTAACATCTCTGTAATATTTTATTTTTTTATCTTCGATAATATTTTTATACTCACTTAAAGGATGAGCGGTAAGATAAAAGCCGATGGCAGAAAATTCTTTTTCTAATTCCTCTGATTTGGTCCATGAATCAACTTCTGGTAAAGGTATGTGTTTATAGTCGTTGAATTCCTCTTCAAATAAGTAATTTTGGTTATTTAAATTTTTTTCCTTAGTGGCATTTGATATACTTGATAAAATATTAATAGATTGAAAAACTTTATTACGGTTTTTTTCTAAATCGTTAAATGAACCTGAGTAAGATAAATACTCTAAATTCTTCTTCGATAATATATTTGAATCAAGTCTTTGTGCAAAATCATAAAGATTCTCAAATTCACCATTTTTAATGACTTCATCACTAATATTAACCATATCGTTTTGGCTCGTGTTTTTAATAGCGCCTAAACCATAACGAATATTTTCACCCTCAACATCAAATTCCATTTTTGATTTATTTATATTAGGGGGTAATATTTTTATTCCTAAATTCTTAGCATCATTAACAAAAACGCTTAATTTATCAGTATTATCTTTATCTAAAGACATTGATGCAGTTAGAAAATATTCAGCATAATGTGTTTTCAAATAAGCTGTTTGATATGCGATAAGGGCATATGCGGCTGCATGCGATTTATTAAAGCCATAACCAGCAAATTCTGAGACTTGATCAAATATATAATCAGCTTTTTTTTCATCAATTCCATTTTTAATTGCTCCAGATAAAAACCTTTCTTTTTGTGCCTCCATTTCGCTTTTTATCTTTTTTCCCATAGCTCTTCTTAAAATATCTGCCTCACCTAGAGAATAATTAGATAAAATTTGTGCTGTCTGCATTACTTGTTCTTGATAAATTATAACTCCATAAGTTTCTTTAAGAATTGCTTCTAATTTTTGATCCATATAATCAGGTTTTTCTTCTCCATTTTTACAAGCAATATATTTAGGAATATTATCCATAGGGCCAGGCCTATATAATGCTACTAAGGCAATTATATCTTCAAATGTATCAGGCTTCATATTTCTTAAAACATCTTGCATTCCAGAACTTTCAAGTTGGAAAATACCGATTGTATTCCCCGTGCCCAGTAAATTGAATGTTTCTTTATCATCAATAGGGATTTTAGAAATATCTATATTAATTCCTTTTTTTTCTCGAATTAAATTAATAGTTTTGTCAATTACCGTTAAAGTTTTTAAGCCTAAAAAATCAAATTTAACCAGTCCCGCTG
>JAZAJI010000019.1:0-5796 GCA_036230365.1 Pseudomonadota bacterium | reverse complement strand
GGTGTCTTGATGTATCCACTCTTTCATGAGCCGCACCCATTAATTCAAATGCTCTTGCAGTTGCTTCTTCTAATTTTTCAAGAGGTATTCCTTCTGGAGTAGGGCGTATAGCAAAATATCTAAATTTTGTTCCACTCTTTGGCGGTGATAAAACAACATCAATATCTGCACGGTCTTTATCATCTAAAGTATCAATTAAGTTACCGTCAGTATTCCAAATCTCAAATAATCCCCCTACATCTTCTCCCAAAGTTCGTGCTGGCGGACCGTCGATTGTGATTATTGATTTACCATCTTCATTATGACCAGTAATAATTCTTCTTAGATTATCCATTTTTATCTCCAATATTTCTTATAATGATATCATTCTATTTTATTAAAAGTGAGCAGATAAGAGGTAAAAAGAAAGTTATCCACAATATTATGTATAATTTTCTAACATTTATTTTATTTTTAATAAAATGTAATTGATAATGATTTTTAAAGATGTACTTATAGCCATTCAATTTTTCATAAGGAGTTCTAGTGAATAATATATTATCAGTCACAACTGCTTTTTTACTAGCTTTTAGTTTTAATAATTTTGTTTTTGCAGATAATCACATTGAGGAACTCCCTAATGTGGCGAATGTCCAGGTTAATATTTGTAAACTCAATGATAAAGTGACTTTAAAAGAATATGAATCTGTTACAAATGATTATATTAAATGGTCTAAGAAAAATAATGTTGAAACATTTTATGTTAGACATTTTCCTCTTTTTTCACATGCAACAACTAATAATCCCTTAAGCTATGATTTTCTTGAAATCTTAGGTTCTTCTCATGAAATTTCTGGAAAAGCATGGGATTTATGGCTTGGTACTAAGGAAGGTCAAAAACTAAATGAAAGGTGGCAAAAAGCTGCCGAATGTCATGTTAAAATGGGAACAGGGGTAACCTTATATTCCAATGAAAAGGCTTTGGCAAAAGCCGATGAAAGAGTCGTTACTTGGAATTGGTGCTCTCTTAATGAGGGTGTGACAGCTGAAGTATTAATTTCAAAACATGAAGATATGGCAAAAAATCTTGAAGGAAATGACCAGGGAATAATAGGCTGGGCCGGTATAATACCAAGATTAGGTGGAGCAAACGCTCCTGGCGACTTTGCCCAAATTATTATTTTTCCTAATGTTGAGGCAGCTATGAAGCATCAAAATACTATAGCTCAAGGAGGATGGAAGCATTATCGTGAATATGAAGAAAATTTTGCGACATGTAGAGGTGAAGATTTAAATACTGCTCAAGTTTTAAACAGATTATCGCAATAAATTTTAATTAAATTATTAAGGAGAATAAAAATGAAAAATTATTTATCAACCTTTATTATATTTGTTTTTACTATTGTTTTAGGAACAAATGTTTATGCAGATGGACATGAGAATCCATTGAATGAGGCTTTTAATTTGCAGGTTCAATTATGTAAATTAAAAGATGGAGCCACTATGGATCAATATAATGCAATGAATAAAGATTATATAAATTGGTCAAAAGAAAATGATGTTGAGGTTACATTTGTAAGGCAAACACCATTATTTTCTCACGCCGATTTTAATCAATCACCTGGATATGATTTCATTGAGCTTTTAGCCTCTTCTTTTGAGGGCTCTGGAAAGGGTTGGGACAAGTGGCTTGGAACAAAAAACGGACAAAAATTAAATAAAAAGTGGAATGAACTTGCTACTTGTCATGTAAAAATGGCTAGAGGAAGATTGATTGCTGGAGATACAGAAGCTCTTGATAATACTAATGAAAGAGTCGTTACTTGGAATTGGTGTTCTATTAATGATGGCGTAGAAGTAGATGATGTAATTTCTCGACATGCTGAATTAGCAAAATCTTTTGAAGAAGATTCTCAAGGTGCAATTGGTTGGTTTGGCTTAGTTCCAACAATTGGCGGAGCAAATGTGGCGGGAGATTTTGCACATGTTGTTGTTTATCCTAATTTTGAATCTGCAATGAAACGTCAAAAGAGTCTTGCTGATGGTGGTTGGAAAGGATACAGAGATTACCAAGAAAATTTTGCCTCATGTTCTGGAGAATCATTACTTGTCGAAGAGATTTTACATAGACCTGGTCAATAATTAAGAAAATTAATATAGGAGAATTATTATGCTTAAATATTTAATTAGTACATTTACTGTCATTTTATTTATGACAGTTAAATCCTACGCTGCACCATTACATGCTTATTATTGTTTTAATTTTGAAAATAATGAAAGTTTGAATAATGTTATAGGTGCTTTTGATAATTTCTTTGAATCGCCTGCTTCTGAAGGTACTTCAACTCATAGACTTTATTCATTCCCTATAAATGGTTCGTTAGCTTTTACTCATTGCATAGTTACTGAGAATTCAAGTCCATCACAATTTGAGAAAAACAATAAAATTGTTAATACAAGTTCTGAAGGGCAAGAATTATTAGGGATTATAGCCAATAATTCTCAGATTATTATGGAAGGTGCCGGCACTCCGATCATTGCTTCAGCCAACCAAGATCCAAATGCACCAGTTGGCGTGATCATTGATATAAGAGCCAAAAATACAAAAGCTTTTGTAGATGCCCTTAATAAATTGGTAAATTCACCAGGTCAAAAAGGACAAATGATAGTTTTCGAAGATACTTTTACTGGTATTAAAGGAAGAACTCACTATGTAGTAATAAATGGTTCTTCTTTAGAAGATGCAATGTCAGGTCTAAGTGAAACTTTAGCAAGTAAAGATGGTCAAATCTATCTTCGAGGGGCAAATAAGTTCAGAAGAGTTATGGATACAGCATTACTTTATTTGGTTAAAAGCTGGAATGAATAGTAAGTTAATTTAACAAATTTTCTTAACTTTTGAATTAAACCCCACTATCTTGGTGGGGTTTTTTTGAGAATATAATGAATAATAAAACTTTATGGCCTAAAGCACCTTATGCATGGTTTTTTACTTCAATATTATTGTTTGCATACATAATTTCTTTCATTGATAGGCAGATGATCAATTATTTGGTTGTCCCTATTAAAGAAGATATGGGCTTAACTGACTTCGAAATTTCTTTCATTCAAGGTTGGGGCTTTGTACTTGCTTATATATTTTTTAGTATTCCCTTTGGAAGGATAGTTGATAAGGTAAATAGGGTAAGGGTCCTTATAGGTGGTATCATCATTTGGAGTGTAGCGACCGCAGCTTGTGGCTTTTCCAAGAATGCCTGGCAATTAGTTTTATCAAGATCAGGTGTTGGTGCAGGTGAGGCAGCTTTAACACCAGCTTCATGGTCAATAATTTCAGATCTCTTTCCAGTTGAAAGAAGAAGTTTTCCTATGAGCATATATCTTATGGGGCCCTATATTGGGCAAGGGCTCTCCCTTCTTTTTGGTGCTCAGATTCTTAGAATGTATAATGAACCAATAACAATATTGAATGGTATTTTGATACAGCCTTGGCAAATAATTTTTCTAATAATTGCTGTTCCAGGAATCTTACTTGGTTTATTTATGTTTACTCTTAAAGACCCTGAAAGAAAGGAAGTTTTAGAGAACCAGGAAGAAGAAAAAGACAGTATTGGTCAGGTCTTTTCATATGTTTGGAAAAATATTGCCGTCTATTTTCCTCTATTAATGGGATCAGCTCTGATTGTTGTATTACTTTATGGTGTTCAATCATGGGTCCCAACTTTCTTACACAGAATCCATGGATGGGAACATACAAGAATTGGAGATCAGTATGGATTAGTAACTTTATTTGCTGGTTCGATTGGTGTTATTTCTGGTCCCGTTGTGGAGAGGTATCTGACGAAGTTAAATGTTAACGCCGCTACTATAATAGTTTGTTTAATATCAGCAATAGCGTTAACCATTTTAGGGCCAATAACTTTTCTTAGCCTAAACTCAGAATTGGTTCTTGTTGGAATTTTCTTAGTCAGTTTCTTTATAACCCTTCCCTTGGCTTTGTTTGCTACATCTCTTCAAAATGTATCCCCAAATCAATATCGTGGAGTTGTTTCGGGAATTTATGTCTTCACAGCTAATATTTTTGGTTATGGACTGGGCCCAATGTTTGTCGCTTTCTTTACTGATAAGGTCTTTAAAAGTGAAATGGCAATAGATCTGTCGATGGCTACAATTTTTCTTGTTTGTGGACCACTTTCAATTCTTATTTTCTATTTTGGGAGAAAACCATTTGCTAAAGCCTTAGTCATGAAAACTTAATGATATTGATTAATATTTATTTCTTAAATACCTAATTTTCTAATAGAGTAAATAATACGATTTTATAAGGAGTATGTTATGGCGCAAGCTGATTTAAATGAAGAAAAATTAATGGAGCTTACTGGTAAGGTTTTTGAAAATGTATCTGCTGCTGGAAGTCTTTTAATTGCTTATTTGGGAGACCAAGCTGGAGTTTATTCTGCACTCGATGAAAATGGACCTTGTTCAGTTGAAGTTCTTGCATCTAAAACTAAACTTGATGAAAGATATTTATTGGAATGGTTATCTGCCAATTCAGCAATGGGATATATAACTTATCATGAAGAGTCACATGAATTTAGCTTATCTCCAGAACAGGCGGCAATTTTTGCTCATGAGGGTGAACCAACATGCATGCAAGGTTTATTTCAAGGAATTGTAGCCCAATACGCAACACATGATGTTGCCCTTGATGTTTTTAAGACAGGAAGAGGAAGACCTTGGGAAGAACATCATGATTGCTGTTTTTGTGGTACAGACAGATTTTTTAGGCCCATATATGTTACTAATCTTTTAGAACATTGGATTCCTTCTCTTGATGGTGTTAAGGCAAAACTTGAAGCAGGTGCAACCGTAGCTGACATTGGATGTGGTTTAGGATCTTCATCGATACTTATGGCCAAGACATTTCCAAATTCAAAAATTTACGGATATGATTTTCATGAACCTTCAATAGTCGAAGCCAGAAATAAAGCGATTGCTGAGGGGGTTACAAATATAGAGTTTGCGGTTTCCGATGCTAAAAATATTCCTGAAAAAGGATATGACTTCGCTTGCATATTTGATGCTTTGCACGATATGGGCGATCCTGTTGGTGTATCAAAAGCAATTTTAAATACTCTTAATGATGATGGAACTTTTATGCTTGTTGAACCATTTGCTAATGATGAATTAAAAGATAATCTAACTATTCAATCAGGTCTTTTTTATGCCTTTTCAACCCTCATTTGTGTTCCTACTTCTAGATCTCAAGAAGTAGGGCTACAGCTTGGAGCTCAAGCGGGTGAAAAAAGATTAAGATCAGTCCTTAATGAGGCAGGTTTTTCAAATATTGAAAGAAGATGTTTGGAAATTGAATCAAATATTGTACTTGAAGCCAAGGCTTAATTTTAAGATAAATCTTTGGCAATTTCGGAAGCAAAATAAGTTAGAATACAATCTGCACCAGCCCTTTTGAATGAAACTAGAGATTCTTTTATCACCTCTTCTCCTAGCAAACCTTCATTCACAGCCGTTTTGATCATGGAGTATTCACCACTTACTTGATAGGCAAATGTTGGAATTTTAAATTCATCTTTAACAGCTTTTATTACATCAAGGTAAGGCATGCCGGGTTTTACCATAACAATATCTGCGCCTTCTTCGATATCCATGGCAACTTCATGCAATGCTTCATGAATATTTTGAATTGGCATTTGATAGGTGTCTTTGGTTTTATTTCCAAAAAATTTTGCCGATTCAACAGCGTCTTTAAAAGGTCCATAAAATTTAGAACTAAATTTAGCTGAATAAGAAAGAATTAAG
>JAZAJI010000018.1:0-6815 GCA_036230365.1 Pseudomonadota bacterium | reverse complement strand
ATAACCAATACCATGACTTGCCCCCATAGGGGTATTACCCAGATTTTTTGCAATCATCCAAACAGCTTTTTGAGATACTGATCTTGCTTCAACATTATCAGGTTCATTATGAGTTTTCCTTAAAGCGCTAGAAAATAAATCTAAAGAATGCAAAGCATTTGGTATAATCAAAGGATTATCAGAATTTGAACAAAATCCTTCTACAGCATGATCAACGGACCTTATTGCTGTTGAGAGCCACAACCATTCAGGAGTATGCTTAACTATATAAGGATCAAGTATAACCACTTGAGGACAAATATCATCTCCTGTGTACCTTTCCTTTAATTTTTTTTCTGTGTCCATAGCTCCGCCAATTATTGAATACTCTCCGCCTGATAAAGTTGTCGGTACGGCAATTTGTCTTAATGAAGATTTAATATTTTGATGTTTACCAGTAATTTTCTGCAAATCTTTAACAGTTTTAATTCCTAAGGAAACACATAATTGTACTACCTTAACGGTATCAATAGGCGTTCCTCCGCCAATAGTTAAAATTATATCAGGATTTACTTTTTCAACCTCATTAACGCAATCAATTACATTCTCTAAGGGAGAGTGTTCAATACATCGGTCATATAAACCTATAAATTTTTTACCTAAAGTATCTTTAATTTTTGATATTTCTTCGGTCTTATTTGTTAAAGTTGACGAAGCTACTATAAAAACACTATTAAGATTTAATCGCTTAATTTCATTTTCTAAAGCTTCTTCAGCCCTTATATCCCAATAAACTTTTTCTAGTGGTGAATATGTATAGGAATTTGTCATTTATCAGAAATAAATGAACCAATCGCCTCTAATGCTTCATTTGCTTCTGGAAGGAATGGAGCAAAACCATGAAAAATATGAACCATATCATCCCAAATTTGTAATTCTACTTCACATCCATCTGATTTAGCTTTTTCAGAAAGTTTTTTAGAATCGTCAAGTAAAACTTCCCGTGTTCCTACCTGAATTAGCATAGGAGGCAGTCCAGAAAAATTTCCATACAAAGGTGAAGCATAAGGGTTTTCTCTATCAACATCGTTAGGCGTATAAACACTTGCAAACCAAGCTATTCCATCTCTCGAGACAAATGGATCGATATCTTTATTATCTTCATAAGATTGAGATGAAGGATTCATCTCTGCCCAAGGTGAAATAGGAATAATAGCATTAGGTAAAATTCCTTTATCATCTTTAAGAGCAAGAGCTGTTGCTACACTAAGGCCTCCTCCAGCAGAATCTCCAGCTATAAATGCTTTTTCAAACCTTTGTTCACCTTCGGGACCATTATCTAACATCCAATTATAGGCAGTTTTTGCGTCCTCAACTGCTGCTGGAAAAGTATTTTCAGGCGAAAGCCTATAATCAATAAGTAATACTGATGCTCCGGTTGCCTTGGCTAAGTGACTTGCTAAAGGTAAATAGCCCCTTACGGAACCTATAACATAACCTCCACCATGAAAATAAAGTATACGTTTTTTTGGATCTGAATTCTCGGCAGTTACCCATAAAGCATAAACTCCATCAGCACTTACAGACGATACATTCCCGCAACATTTTATAGATTCATCAGCAGCAAAATAATCATCCATTACATAACGAAAATGCTTCATTCCAAGTCTTTCATCTTCAATATAATAAAATTTTTCTACTGTTTTATTCATATGATCTATCACTATTTTATTTTCTTTTGAGCTCATTTTTATTTCCTTATGATTTAAAGGCCCATACCGCCATCGACAGTAATCATTTGACCTGTAATATAACTAGCCTTATTACTACAAAGAAAACACGCTAATTCACCCATGTCTTCTGGTTTTCCCCATCTGCCAAGAGGTATCCTTTGTAATGTTCCTTCGTATCTCTCTTCGTTTTTATATGTTACTTCGGTTAACTTAGTGGCCACAAAACCCGGCGCAATTCCATTTACACGTATTTTATCTTCAGCCCAAGCTTCAGCCAATGTTTTAATTAAGGTTAATAAACCTCCTTTAGAAGCTGAATAAGCAGGGTTACCCTTCACAGAATGATAGCTTGCTCCAGACCCTATAATAATTATAGAACCATTATTTTTAGATAATTGTTTATGAAAAAATGTGCATGAAGCCATTATAGAATTTAAATTTAAATCTACTACTTTTTTGAAAGTATCTAATTGAAATTCTTTTCTTTTATAAACAACTATACCTTGAGAACAAATTAAGTGATCAATATCTTCAAAGGGAAGATCAAAATTATCTAAATTATTATGATCCGATAAATCAAGTTTTCTATAATCGCACTTTGAAATATTTTCACTAATATCAGTATCATAATCATTTAAAGATTCTTTGGTTCCGGTTATGCAAACCTCAGCTCCATAATTTACAAAGCAATCGGCAATTCCTCTTCCAATTCCACTACTGCCGCCTATAACAAGGATATTTTTTTTTTTTAAATTCATTTCAATAATTATTATGCAGAATAACCACCATCAACTGGAATAGATTGACCACTTATATAACCTGCATTATCTGATGCAAGGAAAACTACTGTATCAAATAATTCTTCTGGAGCACCAGCCCTTCCTAAAGGAACTTGTTGCATCCATTGATCAAGAATTCCTCCTGGCGGTGAATCAATTTCCTGGGATAAACCTACAGCAATTAAACCAACAGCCACACAATTAGCTCTAATACCGTGATGCCCTTCTTCTCTTGCAATAGCGGTACATAAATGCTGGACACCTGATTTTGGAACTGAAGAAAGGCCGTCTGTACTAATGTATTTATGAATTGCTGCAGTTGTTAAAGCAGTTATAGAACCCCCTCCTCCTTCTTTTAATGCAGGCACTACAGAACGTAATACATGATAAAAACCTTTAATATCAGTATCTAAGGTATTGTAAACATCTTCAGGTTTTGCCTCCAGTATTGGCATAATATGTAAAAATGGCCCTGTTGCAAAAATTACAGAATGAATTCTACCAAATTCTTCTTTAGATGAATTGACAAAATCATTAACTTTTTTGGAATCCAAAAGATCTACGCTAGATGCGTATCCTTTTTGACCGTTTGACTCTATCTTTTTCAAGTTTTTGTCAGCTGCATCTTTATTATTAAGATATGTGAAAGCAACATCAGTTCCACATTGACTTAATAAATCAACTGTTCCAGTTCCAAGCCCTCCAGAACCACCAAAAACTAAAGCCGCGCCATCAGGAAATCTATATTTGGTCATTACTTGTCCCCCTTATATTTAATTATCAAAGCATAATAAATCTTAGCTTAAAAGCAGTTTATTTATCAATTCATTATTAACATTAAAAAATTATACAAATATTTTTTTAAAACTTTTATAACTCTAATTGAATAACTTTCAACATTGCAAGATTAAATCAACATGTTATGTTAAAAATGGCCCTTTTAAATCGGCTTTATATTGGTATAAATAATGAATAAGAGTTTGAACTTTTTTGGGAGATTTAAAATATGTCTTTAAAAGTAGATTACGATGCAATTGTTGTTGGTGCTGGCTTTGCTGGTCTTGCCCTTATACATCATTTGAGAGAATTAGGGATTTCTTTAAGGGTTTTTGATAAAGCATCAGATATAGGTGGTACTTGGTCATGGAACCGTTACCCTGGCGCAGCTACTGACAGTGAAGGTTATTATTATTGTTTAACTTTTTCTAAAGAGATTATGCAGGAATGGACATGGTCTGAACGTTACCCAGGTTGGGAGGAAACTCGCAAATATATGCATTTTGTAGCAGATAAATGTAATATGTGGCCAGATATTCAATTAAACACTGAGATAATTAGTGCAGAATTTCAAAATGATGATGGTATATGGCTAGTTACAACAGGAGATGGTAATAAATATACTTGTAAATATTTTATTAGCGCTATGGGAATGATTTCGCAGCCTGTAATACCAAATATTGAGGGTCGAGAAAAATTTAACGGACCTTGCTTTCATTCATCTCGTTGGCCTGAAGAAGGATTAGATTATGAAGGTAAACGAGTAGGCATTATTGGGTGTGGAGCTTCTACAGTTCAAATGCTTCCAATTATGGCGCAAACCGCTAAAAGTGTAACCGTATTTCAACGTACGCCAAATTTTGTTTTACCAGCAATGCAAAAAACTATGACTCCTGAGTGGGAAAAAGAAATAAAAGATAATTATGATGACATAATTGATAAATGTCGTAATCACGTTTTTGGAATGGCTTTTGATAGTCCTGTTGGTCGTAATGCCGTTGATACATCACCTGAAGATCGTGAAAGAATTTTTGAAGAAAATTGGCAAGGAAGCTTTCGTTGGGTTTTTGAAACCTTTGATGATTTACTTGTAGATCCTGATGCTAATAAGATGGCGGCTGATTTTATTATTAACAAAATGAAGGAAAGGGTTAATGATCCAGAAATCGCCGAATTGTTAACACCTAAAGGGTACCCTCTTTTTGCTAAAAGACCCCCATTAGATCATGGTTTTTATGAAGCTTTCAACAGAGATAATGTACATCTTGTAGATATTAAGGATAGGGAACCTATTTCAGAAATCACAGAAAATGGTGTTAAAACAACCCAAAACCATTATGAATTTGATATTATTATTCTTGCAACAGGTTTCCAGGCTTACACTGGAGCTCTAGAAGCTTTTGATATAAGGGGTGAAAGTGGAATTACTATTAAAGATAAATGGGAAGTTGAATCAAAATCTATCATGGGAGTATGTATCTCTGATTACCCTAATTTATTTACTATAACTGGCCCTCAGGCGCCTTTTGCGAACCTTCCAACATCTATAGAGCAAAATACTAAGTGGATTAAGGATTGTATTTCTAAAATGGAAAATGAGGGATACAAATTATGTCACCCATCACTTGAAGCTGAAGAAGAATGGTCAGCACATGTTTCAGAAGTTCATAAACAGACATTAATGGATGTTGGTGATGAAGTTAATTCATGGATGATGGGAGCAAACATAGAAAACAAGAATGCAAGAGTTTTAATTTATTTTGGGGGTGCGGGTGTCTATTATGACAGGTTAAGAGAATCTGTTGACAAAGGCTTTCCTGAGCTTACTTTTAGTTAACTTTTAAACTAATTTATAATTAAGTTTTTGGGATAATTCTGAAAAGCATTTAGCAAAGTTTCTTTCACATCATCAGCAAATATTACTTTTTCCATAGCATCATCTGATGCTGCATTACCTGACTTCACCCTATTTTCAATTCCTTTTAAAATACAATATAATTTCATTAAAGAATATAAACACGCAATATTTAAGTTCTCTAAATTTACTGATTTACCATAAGATTCTTCATACCATCCTAAAAATACTTCGGCAGATGGCAAATATTCTTTTTTCCATTCTAAACCTATCCCATAAAGAACACCTTTTGGTAGTAACCAATTTATCATTTGAAAACTTAAGTCTGTCTCGGGTTCTCCAAATGCAGATAACTCCCAATCAAGAACTGCAGAACACTCCATCTTATTATTTATTACTAAATTATCTAGCTTGTAGTCGCCATGTAACAAGGATAGATTTTTATTCTCAGGAAATTTAGCAATTATAAAATTATAAACTTTTTCTATATCTTGATCATTGTTGTTTTCATTAAAAATCTGTTGGAACCAAAGATTAAGATTTCTTTTTAGAAAACCTTCACTTCTTTTAAATGGTATATCTAAGTCTTCTTCTTTGTAGCTATGAAGGAGACCTAAAGTTTTTGCTAAACTCTGATAAATCTTATTTTTTTGATCTGGGGAATTATCTGGAAGAAAAGGGTCCTCATAAATACTTCCTTCAATAAATTCCATAATATAAAAATCTCTACCAATTATCGATTTTTCTGTACAAAGAATATATGGTTTTTGAGCGTAAAATTTCTTTTCAAATAACCCCTTCAAAACACTAAATTCCCTATCAAGCCTATGTGCGCCTCTAACTAATTCGCCTTTTGGTTGAGATCTTAAGACATATTTTTTATCACTTATATCGGTTATTAAATATGTTGGATTTGATTGGCCATTTCCTAATTCACTAGGTAAGAAATTTGATATAGAAAAATTATTTTCTTTTAAGAACAAAGAAATCTGTTCAAATTCCTGATTACTAATTGTCATTTTTTAGCTTGTTTTTGATTCGTTAAACTGAATTTCAATATTATCAAATATAAGATTGTATAGAGAATTTAATAACTCAGTAATTTCTTCTTCACTAACACCTTCAGGTTTAAAATGGCTACACCATAATACATCCGTTTCATTTTCTGAAACCTCTTTTAAGTTTACACAGGCTACATAATTAACCATAGGGAGACAGGATTTATCAATTATTGAATATGTAAGAAAAGAATCATCAAAACAACCGTCAAGTCTTTCAATAACTTCTCCAGGATAAGGATCGCCAAGATATACATGCCTTACATCGCCAATCTTATCTGAAAAGTCTTCAGGCAATTTAACTTCAATAATATTATCTGGAAGTAATGTCTTTATTTGATCAAAAGCCCTAAGTCTTTTCCAAAAATAAGACTTAGGGACTTTTACAATTCTATGAGCTTTAGCTTCAAAAGCCATACTTAATATCCTTATAACATTTTAGCTAGAATGATTGTGTAACGCTTACACCCCAAACTCTTGGTTTTCTAGCCATTGCATAACTCCAAGCTGCACCAGCAAAAACATCGTAACCAACAGTAAATCCATCTTCTTCAGTTAAATTCTTTGCAAAAAATGCAAATACAGTATTATTAATTTCATAATTCATCGAAAGATCAATTAAAGTTTGCTCTTT
>JAZAJI010000017.1:0-4216 GCA_036230365.1 Pseudomonadota bacterium | reverse complement strand
CCCAATTGACCTCCACTTTCAGCATAGAAGGGTGTTTGATTAAAAAACAATATAGCTTCATCGCCTTCTTTAATATTATTTGTTATTTTATTATCTTTAATAATTGCCGTTACTTTTCCCATGGATTCATAATTTGTATACCCAAGAAACTCAGTAGGAGAGCTTATATCAGATACTTCAAGCCAGGCCTCATCTGTTTTTTTGTCACCAGAACCGACCCATGATTTTTTAGCTGCCTCTTTTTGCTTTTTCATCGCCAAATCAAAGCCAGCTTTATCAAGCTTAAGATTCTTATCTCTTAATAAATCTTCAGTTAAATCTATTGGAAACCCATAAGTATCATAAAGCTTAAAAGCTGATTTTCCATCAAACTTATCTCCTGTTTTTGTTTTTTTTGTTTCTTCATCTAAAATTTTAAGGCCTTTAGACAAAGTAGATAAGAATCTTTCTTCCTCATGAAATAAAGTTATATCAATTAATTTTTCTGCTCTAATTAATTCTGGATATTGGTCCTTCATTAAATCAATAACAAATTTGGATAATTTAAATAATATCGGTTCCTTTATTTGAAGAAGATGACTGTGCCTCATAGCTCTTCGCATGATTCTTCTTAAGACATAACCTCTTCCCTCATTAGAAGGAAGAACTCCGTCAGCAATTAAGAAGGAAATTGATCTTAAGTGATCAGCAATAACTCTAAAATTTGCAATATTATCAGATGTACTTTTAACATTAATTTTATCTTCGATATTGCTTATAAGTGAAATAAATAAATCTGTTTCGAAATTATTGATTTTTCCTTGAAGAACTGTTGATATCCTTTCTAATCCCATACCAGTATCTATAGAAGGCTTTGGCAAAAGCACTTTTTCAGAATTAGATTTCTGTAAAAACTGCATAAAAACTAAATTCCATATTTCAACAAATCTATCGCCATCTTCATTTTTTGATCCTGGAGGACCCCCTTCTACAGAATCACCGTGATCAAAGAATATTTCAGAACATGGGCCGCAAGGCCCTTCATCGCCCATTGACCAAAAATTATCATCAGTAGATATTTTTATAATTTTATCATCAGAAAAACCTGATACTTTCTTCCATATATTAATAGCCTCAGTATCTTCATTAAAAACCGTAACTAGTAATTTTTTTTCTGGAAGGTTAAATTCTTTTGTTAAAAGATTCCAAGCCAGCTCAATAGCGTCTTCCTTAAAATAATCACCGAACGAAAAATTTCCTAACATCTCAAAAAAGGTTAGATGCCTGGCTGTATGGCCAACATTATCTAAATCATTGTGTTTACCGCCTGCCCTAACGCACTTTTGGGAACTTACTGCCTTTAAAGAATTAGGTGTTTCAGTTCCGGAAAAGTAATTCTTAAAGGGAACCATACCCGCATTTACAAACATTAATGTAGGATCATTAATGGGTACAAGAGGGCTTGAAGGAATAACTTCGTGATCATTACTTTCGAAGAAACCTATAAAATTTGACCTTATATCAGATAAATCTTCCATTCTGCCTTAATAGCAGACAATCGCTAATTGGCACAATAATTACTACCCTATAAAGAAAAAATTATTTCGTTGCGGCAGATTCTGTTTCATTTTCTTCAGTTTCTTCTACAACAGGTACATCTGGGGCTATTTGACTATCTTTAATAAGCCCTGCACTTTCACGTATCGAAAATTCAATTTGATTCGATATATCTGGATTTTCTTCCAAAAACACTTTGGCATTCTCTCGTCCTTGCCCCATTCTTTCACCCTCATATGAATACCAAGTGCCTGATTTTTCAATAATACCAGCCTCAACACCTAGATCTATAATCTCACCTTTTTTTGATATTCCTTTTCCATACATTATATCAAACTCAATAGTTCTAAATGGAGGAGCAACTTTATTCTTTACTACCTTAACTCTTGTTTGATTACCAATAATTTGCTCTCTATCTTTAATTGCCCCTATTCTCCTGATATCAACTCTTACTGAAGAATAAAACTTGAGAGCATTGCCGCCTGTCGTTGTTTCTGGGCTTCCAAACATAACTCCAATTTTCATCCTTATTTGGTTAATAAATATTATCATGGTATTAGACTTTGAAATTGATCCCGTAAGTTTTCTCAGGGCTTGACTCATTAATCTAGCCTGTAAACCAGGTAAACTATCCCCCATATCCCCATCTAATTCAGCCTTAGGGGTTAGAGCTGCTACCGAATCAATAACAATAACATCAACAGCAGCAGAACGAACTAATGTATCTGCTATTTCAAGCGCTTGCTCGCCATGATCCGGCTGAGAAATAAGTAATTCCTCAATATTAACACCTAAATTTTTTGCATACGCAGGATCGAGAGCATGTTCAGCATCTATAAAAGCGCAAACACCCCCCTGTTTTTGAGCCTCAGCCAAAACATGTAATGCTAATGTTGTTTTACCAGAGCTTTCTGGGCCATAAATTTCAACCACTCTTCCCTTAGGAAAGCCCCCTATTCCTAATCCAATATCAAGCCCTAGCGATCCGCTCGATATAGAAGATATTTCAGCAATAGCGTCTTCTGATCCTAGCTTCATGATAGATCCTTTTCCAAACTGCTTTTCAATTTGGCTTAATGCGGAATCTAATGATTTTGATTTATCCATATCTTTGTTTTCAACAACTTTTAGTGATTTACTCATTCTTCTACTCCATTACTTAACTGGTCAACTAGTTATTTGTACTACTTTTGTTCTAATTTTGCAACAAAAATAAATAATTGAAAATAATAGATAAATTTATATATGTTCTTGTTATGATCTATATAAGGAATTGCTTATAGCGTATAAAGACCGAATCGATAACCAAATATTATTCATCTCTATATACTTTTTCTTTGCGCTCATGAAGCTCTTGTGCATCAATAGAGAATGTAGCAATTGGCCTAGCTATTAATCTTTTAAGGCTAATTTCTTCACCCGTTTCCTCGCAATACCCATAAGAGCCGTCCTCTATTCTTGATAAAGCTTCATCAATCTTTCCAACTAACTTTCTCTGTCTATCTCGAGATCTTAACTCAAGCGATCTATCGGTTTCAGATGATGCTCTATCAGCTAAATCAGAGAAATTATTAGCTTCATATTGGAGATTACTTAGGGTTTCCTTAGTTTCATTAATGATTTCTTTACGCCAGTCATTAAGTTTTCTTCTAAAGAATTCTTTCTGTTTGGCGTTCATAAATGGTTCTTTATCTGAAGGTGTATAATTTTTTGGTAAACGTGTAGCCATATTTGTCTCTTTATGCAGGGGGTATTTAAAGCATAATTTAGAAAATCGCAATAGTTTTAGAAATAAAAATAAACTTTATTGAAATTTGTTACTTTGATAAGTAAGTTGTCAAAGTATTTTAAAATAAGCAAAAGGTGAAATATGAAGTTCGAAGGTACAAAGGATTATATTGCAACAGAAGATTTAAGAATTGCGGTTAACGCATCTATAAGTTTGGAAAGACCATTGTTGGTTAAAGGAGAGCCTGGAACAGGCAAAACAGTATTAGCAGAGGAGATAGCTAAAGCTTTGGATATGCCAATTATTACTTGGCATATAAAATCAACTACAAAAGCACAACAAGGTTTATATGAATATGATGCAATTACTCGATTAAGAGATTCACAGCTAGGCGATGAAAGAGTTAAAGATGTTAAAAATTATATAAAAAGAGGAAAATTATGGGAAGCCTTTGAAGCAGATGAACGACCGATATTACTTATTGATGAGATTGATAAAGCTGACATCGAATTTCCGAATGATTTACTCCAAGAATTAGATAGAATGGAATTTTATGTCTATGAAACAGGAGAAACAATAGCCGCAGAAAAGCGTCCTGTAGTGATCATTACCTCAAACAATGAAAAAGAGCTTCCTGATGCTTTTTTAAGAAGATGCTTCTTCCATTATATTAGTTTTCCGGATAATGAAACTATGCAAAAAATTGTCGATGTCCATCACCCAGATATAAAATCAAAATTAGTATCTGAGTCACTGAGGGTATTTTATGAACTTAGAGAAATTCCTGGACTAAAGAAAAAACCATCTACATCTGAGCTTCTTGACTGGCTAAAGTTATTAATGAATGAAGATATAACGCCAGAAATGTTGAGAGAAAATAATTCAAATAATATTATTCCACCACTACATGGAGCCTTACTAAAGAACGAACAAGATGTTCATCTCTTTGAA
>JAZAJI010000016.1:0-38376 GCA_036230365.1 Pseudomonadota bacterium | reverse complement strand
AGTTATCTATAAGGATAATGATATTGGTAAAAATAAAGTTGATATCGCTGAAAAATTTTCTAAAGAACTTAATCCCTCAATAAAAATTAAGAAATATAGAACAAAAGTTTCAGAAAAAAATATAGAAGAAATAATAAATGAATACGATCTGATATCTGATTGCACAGACAACATAAAAACACGAATCCTTATTAATGATGCTTGCTTTAAACTTAAAAAGACTTGGGTGATGTGTTCTGTTAGTGGTTTTTTTGGTCAATTATCAACATTTAAATCGTATATTAAAGATTCAGATGGAAATTTTAATACTTCATATAGACATTTAATGAAAAATAAAATTCTCGATGAGTATAATTGCGAAAATATAGGAATTCTAGGATCTATAGCAGGTGTAATGGGCTCTTTACAGGCAACAGAGTTAATCAAGCTTATAATAGGAAATGGTGATAATTTAATAAACAGGCTTTTAATTTTTGACTTCTTATCACTACAAAATAAAATCCTAAAATTATAATAAACAAAATAACTTAATAAGTGATTATTATAAAAATGAAAAATATTATCAAATTAAAATACTTAATTTCTTTTATAGTTATTTCTTCTTTTTTTTCGACTATTGCTTATTCAGGAAATATTCAATCCGACTGGCTATCGCTTAAATATGATAAAACTTACCTTCGTACAGGGCCATCTCAGCAACACAAAGTTCTTTGGACTTATAAAAAAATTGGCCTTCCAATTAAAAAATTGAGAGAAAAAGGCGATTGGTTTGAAGTGCAAATGCCTGACCAGGAAACTGGATGGATTAATGATAGTCAGGTATCAAAAAAGCGAAGAGTTATTATAATTAGTAACAAGTTAGTTAATATATATAAAAAAGATAATTTGAATTCCATAGTAGTTGCTAAAGCAGGTAAAAATGTTATTGGGGATTTAATTGGTTGTAAAAATATTCTATGTAAAATAAATTTCTATAAACTGGAAGGATATATTAGAAAAAAAAATATTTGGGGGATAGATTAATTTTTTACGCTCCATATTTTTTAATAAAGTATTAAATTAATCTTTCTCTTACTTACATTAAAGGAATATGTTAAATGTCAGCAGAGGGATTAATTTATGAAACAAAAATCTAACTACAGTTATGATGATCTTATAAAATGTGCGAAAGGTGAATTATTTGGCCCAGGAAATGCCCAACTTCCTATGCCCCCTATGCTAATGTTTGATAAAATTAATGAGATATCTACTAAGGGTGGAGAAAATAATAAGGGTATTATTAAGGCTGAAATGGAAATTAAACCTGATTCTTGGTTCTTTGATTGTCATTTCATAAATGATCCTGTTATGCCAGGCTGTCTAGGACTTGATGCGATGTGGCAATTGCTTGGTTTTTATCTTGGTTGGCTTGGTGAAAAAGGAAAGGGGCGAGCAATCTCAGTAGGAAATGTAAAATTTTCCGGAATGGTTCTGCCTAATATTAAAAAATTAGAATACTCAATAGATCTTAAAAGAGTCCTAACTAGTAAATTGGTTTTAGGAATTGCTAATGGAAGATTGGCTGCTGATGGTGAAAATATATATGAAGCAAATGATTTAAGAGTTGCTTTATTTAGGTAATTAATTTTAAAGGGGATATTATGAGACGCGTAGCAATAACAGGCATGGGTATAGTATCTTGTATAGGAAATAATACCCAAGAAGTTTTAGCCAGTTTAAGAGAGGGAAAATCTGGCATAACAAGATCTGATGAGCATACTGATTTAGGTTTTAGAAGCCAAATTTATGGGAAGCCTGATCTTGATCCTGAAGAATATTTAGATAAAAAAACGAGAAGGTTTATGGGTATGGGTGCAGCATGGAATTATATTTCTATGCAACAAGCTATAGATGATTCCGGTTTAGAGGAAAAAGATATTATTAATGAAAAAACGGGTATTATTATGGGGTCAGGCGGACCATCAACTAAAACTCTTGTTGAATCTGCAGATATTACTAGGGATAAAGGACCAAAAAGGGTTGGACCTTTTGCAGTTCCCAAGGCTATGTCTTCTACAAATTCCGCTACACTTGCTACTCCGTTTGGGATTAAAGGAGTAAATTATTCTATCTCTTCAGCATGTGCAACATCATCTCATTGTATAGGTAATGCATATGAACTTATCCAATATGGAAAGCAAGATACAATGTTTGCTGGGGGCGGTGAAGAACTTAACTGGGCTCTTTCTGTACTTTTCGATGCTATGGGGGCAATGTCATCAAAATATAATGATACACCTGCCACCTCAAGCAGGGCATATGATAGAGATAGAGATGGATTTGTAATTGCTGGTGGAGCAGGAGTCCTTATTCTTGAAGAACTTGAAAAAGCCAAAGCGCGAGGCGCTAAGATTTATGCAGAAATAGTTGGTTATGGAGCAACTTCGGACGGTCATGACATGGTTCAACCTTCTGGAGAAGGGGCTGTAAGATGTATGAAAATGTCTATGGAAAATTTAGAAGGCGAAATTGATTATATAAATCCACATGCAACATCAACTCCTATAGGCGATGAAAAAGAGGTAGAAGCAATTAGGGAAACATTTAAAAATAAAATGCCAACCATTAGCGCTACAAAATCTCTTACAGGACATAGTTTGGGTGCTGCAGGTGTTCAAGAAGCTATATATTCACTTTTGATGATGCAAAATGATTTCATTTCTGAGTCAGCAAATATTGAAAATATTGATCCAAAATTTGAAGATTTACCAATTACTAGAAAAAGAATAGATAATGCAAACATAGAATATTTATTATCTAATAGTTTTGGTTTTGGCGGTACAAATGCTTCTTTGGTTTTTAAAAATTCAAATGCATAAAGATTAATCTTAATGAATAAGAATAACGAAAAAGAAATATTAAAACCAAATTCCTTTATGGAGGGAAAAAAGGGTTTAATAATGGGAGTGGCTAATGATCATTCCTTAGCTTGGGGAATTGCAAAAACTCTACATAATAGCGGTGCAGATCTAGCTTTTACTTATCAAGGTGATGCTTTTAAGAAAAGGGTTGAGCCTTTAGCAGAAAGTATAAACAGTGCCGATACTCTTATAAATTGTGATATTTTAAAGAATGATCAACTAGAAGAAGCTTATAGAATTATAAAAAATAAATGGGGACAATTAAATTTTATTGTTCATTCTATTGCTTATTCGGATAAAAATGAACTTAACGGAAAATATATAGATACATCCAGAGATAATTTTCTCAATACATTAGAAATTTCATGTTTTTCTTTAACAAATATCACTAAAATATTTGAACCAATTTTAAGTGATAATGGATCAATATTAACACTTACTTATGGCGGATCACAACAGGTAATCCCTAATTATAATGTTATGGGCGTAGCTAAAGCCGCATTAGAAGCTTCAGTAAGATATCTTTCCTCTGACTTAGGTCATAGAGGAATAAGAATTAATGCTCTATCAGCAGGGATGATGAGAACTCTAGCGGGATCAGCAGTTAAGAATGCTCGTGATATGTTTAAATTTGCAGAAACTCACAAACCTCTAAAAGACATTCCTTTAACATTAGAAGATATAGGTTCGTCTGGTTTATATCTATTATCTGATCTTTCTAAAGGCGTGACAGGTGAAACACATTATGTTGACCAAGGCTTTAATATTATAGGTATGCCAAAAACTAAAGATCTTTAATTAACTTAATCTTTATCTTTCTTAGGTTTATCTTCCTTTTTAGGTTTATCTTCCTTGCCTTTATTAGTTTCTTCTTCTCCGGTTTCTTGATTAATATTTTTCATTGAAAGTTTAACCTTTCCTCTGTCAAATCCAACAAACTTAACCTTAACTAAGTCATCTTCCTTTAAAATATCTGTAACCTTGTTAACTCTTTCATTTGACAATTGAGATATATGAACAAGGCCATCTTTCTTGCCAAAGAAATTTACAAAAGCGCCAAAATCCATAATTTTTACAACCTTACCTTCGTAAATTGTACCAACTTCTGGCTCAGCTACAATTGAATCAATCATTTCAAGAGCTTTTTGTATTGCCTCTTCACTATTAGATGCTATTTTTACTATACCCTCATCATTAATATCTACTTTGGCGCCACTTTCCTCTACAATTTCACGTATAACTTTACCTCCAGCTCCAATGACTTCTCTTATTTTATCGGTAGGTACATTTATTGTTTCAATTCTTGGGGCATTTGAATTTACTGTATCTCTTGCTTTATCTATAGCCTTAGCCATTTCCCCTAGAATATGTATTCTTCCGCTTTTTGCCTGAGTAAGAGCAGTATCCATTATATCTTTAGTAATGCCTGTTATTTTGATATCCATTTGTAAAGACGTAATACCATCATTAGTTCCCGCAACTTTAAAATCCATATCTCCAAGATGATCTTCATCTCCTAGAATATCTGATAATACAGCTATTTTTTCACCTTCCTTTATTAGGCCCATAGCAATACCTGCTACCGGTTTAGTTAAAGGAATTCCAGCATCCATCATTGACAATGAAGATCCACAAACTGTTGCCATTGATGAAGATCCGTTTGACTCAGTAATTTCAGAAACAAGTCTAATAGTATAAGGAAAAACTTCATAATCTGGCATAACTGCCTTAAGAGCTCTCCAAGCTAATTTCCCATGCCCAATTTCACGTCTTCCAGTAAAACCAGTACGGCCAGTTTCTCCTACAGAATATGGCGGGAAGTTATAATGCAACATAAATCTTTCTTTATATGTTTCATCCAAACCATCTACAAATTTCTCATCATCTCCTGTCCCAAGAGTTGTAACAACTAAAGCCTGAGTTTCTCCCCTCGTAAACAGAGCCGACCCGTGTGTTAAAGGTAAAACACTTACATCTGATTGTATTGGTCTAACTGTTTTAAGATCTCTTCCATCAATGCGTAAACTTGTGTCTAAAATACTATTCCTTACAATGCTTTTTTCAATATTTTTGAAAACAGATCCTAATTCATTTTCATTATATTCTTCATCCTCTTCAGAATCTTCCTTAGAAAATTGATCGATGAGATTACTTTTAACTTCTGCTATTAATTCTGTTCTCTTTTGTTTATCTGCTTCTTTATAAGCGTCGGTTAATTGATTCTTAATAATAGCACTAACTTTATTCTCTAACTCAGAAAGGTCTTCTTTCGTAAAATCTCTTGGTTCTTTAGCAGACTTTTCTGCTAAACTAATTATAGCTTCAATAACTGGAGCAAAATTCTCTTGCCCATATGTCACAGCACCAAGCATAACTTCTTCGGATAATTCTTTTGCCTCAGATTCAACCATAAGAACTGCATCTTTAGTTCCGGCAACAACTAAATCTAGTTCTGAATCATCCATTTCAATTTTCGTTGGGTTAAGAATATATTCACCATCTTTATAACCTACTCTTGCAGCGCCAATTGGTCCCATAAACGGAACACCAGATAGTGTTAATGCAGCAGAACATGCTATTAAAGCAACAATATCCGCATCATTCTCCATATCATAGCTTATCACGGTCGCAATAACTTGCGTTTCACATTTAAATCCATCAGCAAATAATGGTCTAATAGGTCTATCTATTAAACGAGAAACTAAAGTCTCTTTTTCTGAAGGCCTACCTTCTCTTTTAAAAAAACCACCAGGTATTTTTCCGGCCGCATATGCTTTTTCTTGGTAATTTACAGTTAAAGGGAAAAAGTCTAAATCCTTTCTTTCCTCTCTATCAGCAACAACCGTAGCTAATACAGACGTTCCTCCATATGTAGCAATAACAGATCCGTGAGCCTGTCTTGCAACCCTTCCTGTTTCTATTGTTAATTTTTTATTACCCCATTCTATAACTTCATTTTCTATATCAAACATTTTTTTTCCTATATTTTTTTCCTATATCAGTCTTTTAAGTAGACCTATAACCTGAACAATAAATACTGAATATTATTATCTTCTTAGACCTAATCTTTTTCTTAAATCTTCATAACGAGCTTCATCTTTAGATTTAACATAATCTAATAGTTTTCTCCTTAGATTAACCATCTTCAACAAACCCTGCCTAGAATGATTATCTTTCTTGTGATCTTTAAAATGCTCTGTCAGATTTTTAATTCTTTCAGTCAAAATTGCTACTTGTACTTCCGGAGAACCAGTGTCACCTTCTTGAGTAGCAAATTCTTTTACTATTTCATCTTTTCTATTTGAATCTATCGACATCAAATACTCCTTAATTAAAAAATTTCCTCAGAAAATACTTTCTTAGGTTTGAAAGAATTTTCACAAATATCGGCAAGTCCAATAGGTCTATCATTATTTAATAACATAACCTTACTTCCCAAACTAGAACTTGAAGACAAATCATAATCAAAAATAATTTGGCCTTGTTGGAATCTTTCCGCCTCTTTATCTCCAATTTGTAAGGCCGGGATGTCGTCCAGCACTTTACTTAAAGGAGTAAGTAGGTTTTCACCAACCGTTCCAGCTGGCGCACTATGCACTAAATTAACTATGGTTTCTAGTGAAAAAGTATTTTCAATTGAAAATGGCCCAACTTCAAGCCTTTCAAGGGTATTTACTGTCCCCAAGACACCCAATTCATGACAAATATCTCTCGCAAGTGCCCTAATGTAGAAACCCTTACCACAAGTTACAATAAATGTTGATAATATATTATTATGATTGATAAGAGAAATATTGTGAATTTTAACTCTTTTCTTCTGGAGATTAAAATACTCTTGATTCCTAGCTAAATTATATGCTCTTTTACCATTAACCTTTATGGCAGAGAATTTTGGAGGCCTTTGAAGAATATCCCCATCAAATTTTTTAATAACATTTATTATATCTTTTTTTGAGGGCCTTAAATCTGATTGATCGACAACTTCTCCTTCAAGATCATGGCTTGAAGTCTTAGTTCCCCAAAGAATTGAGAATTTGTATTTTTTTTTAGATGAAACTAAATAAGGTATTGTTTTTGTTGCTGCTCCAAATGCCAACGGTAAGACTCCCGAAGCAAGGGGATCAAGTGTTCCTGCAAAACCAATCTTTTTTAATAAAAATTTCTTCTTAATAATTTTTAAAGCTGAAAATGAAGTAATTTTCTTTGGTTTATATATAGACATCCAACCACCTGAAAAGCTTTTATCATTTTCTATATTTATTTGATTACGATTTAATATCATCCATAACCTTTTTGGAGGATAATATTTGATCAATCCTTTCTCTTTCATTTATAGACTCATCAAAGCAAAAAGTGATTTCTGGCACATATTTTAATTGCACCTTTTCGGCAATTTTCTTTCTTATAACTTTCTTTACTAAATTAAATTCAGAAAGAAATTTATCTATTTGTTGTATATCTTGAGGAATAAACATAAATTTTGCATTCCTAAGGTCTGGGGAAATATCTACATATGTTATAGTAAGTATACTTTCATCCAAAAAATGGCTTTTGCTCTCTCCCTTTATAAGAATTTCATTCAAAGCGCTTCTTAGAATTTCCTGGACTCTATGTTGCCTCTGAGAGTTTATTTTTTTATGGAATGAAATTTTTTTATTCATTTTGATGATTATTAATCTATTTTCTTTTTTATCTCTAAAACTTCATAGCATTCAATTCTATCATTAGCTTTTATATCTTCATTATTATCAAATGCGATGCCACATTCTTGACCAGATTGGACCTCTTTAGCATCATCTTTAAATCTTTTAAGCTCAGAAATTTTACCGTCATAAACAACTATATCATCACGAATTAGCCTAGCGTTTTCGCCTCTTTTAACAGTACCGTCCGACACAAGACAACCAGCTATATTACCAGTTTTAGAAATTTTAAAGACTTCTAATACTTCTGCATTTCCTATAATAGTTTCTTTAATTTCAGGATCTAATTTTCCTTCTAAAATTCCTTTCATCTCATCTAAAAGATCATAAATGATTGAATGATAAGTTATATTAATATCTGATTTTTCAGCTAGTTCCTTAGCTTGAGAATTTGCTCTAACATTAAATCCAAAAACAATAGAATTAGATGTTTCAGCTAATGAAATATCACTTTCAGATATGGCTCCGACTCCAGAGTGAACAACTCTACATGAAATTTCTTCATTACCTATTTTTAATAGTCCATCTTTAATTGCTTCAGAGGAACCATGTACATCAGCCTTAATTATTACAGATATCTCTTTCTTAACATCATCTTTAATTTTTGATAACATTTGTTCAATATTTGATTGTGGTACATTTGGCGTTAATTTTTTATTTTGCCTTTCTCGATATTCAGAGATTTCTCTTGCCCTCGATTCGTTCTCAACAACCGAAAGAAAATCACCTGCATTTGGGGTATTGTTCAAGCCCAGAACTTCAATAGGTTCTCCAGGATAACATTCCTTAACTTGTTCTCCCTTATCATTAATCAAGGATCTAACCTTTCCCCAATATTGACCAACGATAACTACATCCCCCTTTTTTAAAGTTCCTCTTTGAATAATTGTACTTACAACCGGCCCTCTACCTTTATCTAATTTAGATTCAATTACAAAACCTTCAGCAGGCCGATTAGGATTAGCTTTCAAATCTAAAATTTCAGCTTGTAAATTTATAGCCTCTATTAAATTATCTATTCCTTCTTTTGTTTCAGCAGAAAGCTCAACACATTGAATTTCACCACCTAATTCTTCAACTATTAATTCGTGCTCTAATAAATCATTCTTAGTTTTAGTAGGATTTGCTTCAGGCTTATCAATTTTATTAATCGCAATTATCATTGGGACACCAGCATCTTTAGAATGGTTTATAGCCTCAACGGTTTGAGGCATTACGCTATCATCTGCAGCAACAACTAAAATAACAATATCAGTTACTTTAGCTCCTCTAGCTCTCATTGAGGTAAATGCAGCATGTCCAGGTGTATCAATAAAAGTAATTTTAGTATTATTTGTGTTTATTTGGTACGCACCTATATGTTGAGTAATCCCTCCAGCTTCAGAAGTGACTATACTAGTTTGTCTTATAGAATCTAATAATGAAGTTTTTCCGTGATCAACATGACCCATTATTGTTACCACTGGTGATCTAGGTAATTTATTTTCATCTAAATCGTCATCATCAGAAATGCCTTGTTCTACATCAGCCTCAGAAACTCTTGTAACTTGATGACCAAATTCTTCAACTATTAATTCCGCAGTATCAGCATCAAGATAATCATTTATTTTTACCATAACACCCTGCTGCATAAGTGATTTTATAACATCAACACTTCTTTCAGCCATCCTGTTAGATAATTCTTGAACAGTTATTGATTCAGGAATAACTACATTTCTTGAAATCTTTTCTTTTGGGGTATCAATATCAACTATTTTCTTCTTTGCTTTTTCTTGTCTTCTTCTTATTGAAGCCAAAGATCTCTGTCTTTCGTCTTCATTCAAGGCCTCAGAAATTGTTAACTTTCCTTTTCTTCTTTTTTGTGGTTCTTTTCTTTTTTTTCTATCATCTTTATCTTTTTCTGCTGATTTTAAATCTTTTTTCTTTGTTGATGATGTGTTAGATTTTTTCTTTTGTGTTGAATCAAAATCATTCTGAACAGGAAGATCTTGAGCCTTTGCAATATCGTCCTCTTCTTTCTTGGTCTTTTTCTTAGCTTCCTTGTTTGATTTTTTTGTATCAATAACTTCTTTCTTCTTTCTATCATCAGCCTCTAAAAGAGCTTTTTCCCTCGCAACTCTTTCCTTTAATGTAAGATTGTTTGTATCTTCATCTTTACCAGTTGGTTCTTTAATTTTTCTTGAAGTAATTGAACTAGATCTAGTTTTAATATTAGGAGCGCTAGGTTTTCTAGTTTTAGAAATTTTTCCTCTCTTGGATTCTACAACAACTGTAGACACTCTTGATGCACCTCTAGCCCTCGAACCAATTTTATTCTTTACTGGTGTGGCACTAGCTTTCAAAGAAAGCGTTTTATCTTTTTTATCTTTTTTATCGTCTTCAGACATAATTTTTTCACTAGAAATAAATAAATAAATTTTTATATATTCAGTCTAAATATCCTCTTCTTTTGTATCATTAGATTCTAGATTATTATTTGATTCTTCTTTCTCTTCTTCAGAATCATCTAACACATCTTCTTCTAGCTCTTCTTCAACAACAATCCCAATCATTTTTCTTGCTTTCATAATTAGCTCATTTGCATAATCTTCGCCCAAATCAAAAGCCTCTAATATACCCTCTTCATGATTCTTCTCACCATCAATATATTCATTCCAACCTATAAGGTCATCCGTAGCGCAATAAGCAAAATCTTCAAGACTCTTTACATCATTCTCACCTAGCTTAATAATCATTTTCATATTTAATTCTTCTATATCTAAAATATCATCCTTAACACCAAGCTCTTTTCTTTTTTCTTCTAGTATTAAATTCTCTTTTTCTAAGTAATCATTTGCTCTAGCTTGTATTTCTTGAGCAGTATCATCATCGAATCCAGAAATATTTGTTATTTCACCAATTTCTACCATTGCAACTTCTTCAACTTCTGAAAACCCTTCTGTTACTAATAGCTGAGCTAAGAGTTCATCAACATCTAATGCTTTGATAAATAAATCTGTTCTCTCTTGGAATTCTCTTTGTCTCCTTTCAGATTCTTGATCTTCGGTAAGAATATCAATCTCCCAACCAGATAATTCTGAAGCCAGCCTAACATTCTGGCCCCTTCTGCCTATCGCTAAAGATAATTGATCTTCAGGAACTACAACTTCCAATCTTTCATCTTCATCATATAAAACCACTTTCATAACTTCTGCAGGTTGTAGGGCTTTTACTACAAAATCGGCAATATTATCTGTCCAAGACAAAATATCTATTTTTTCTCCTTGTAATTCGTTCACTACAGCCTGAACCCTGCTACCGCGCATACCTACGCAAGCCCCAACAGGGTCAATGCTATTATCTTTAGAAATAACTGCAATTTTTGCTCTACTTCCAGGGTCTCTAGCAACGCCAATTATATCAATAATTCCATCGTAAATTTCGGGAACTTCTTGAGCAAAAAGATTTGCCATAAAATCTGAATGAGTCCTCGATAAGAAAATTTGGGGACCCCTTATTTCTCTTCTGACTTCATAGATATATGCCCTTACTCTATCACCCGGTCTATATGCCTCTCGAGGTAGCAATTGATCTCTTTTGATAATTGCTTCAGCTCTACCAAGATCTACAACCACAGAGTTATATTCAACTCTCTTAACAACGCCACTAATTATTTCACCAGTTCTATCTTTAAATTCCTCGAAATGTCTCTCTCTTTCTGCATCACGCACTTTCTGAACTATAACTTGTTTTGCGCTTTGAGCGGCAACACGACCAAAATCAATTGGTGGTAGTTCTTCTTCAACTGCAGGACCATCAATAGAAGCTTCTGGATCAATTTTCTTTGCATCTTTAAGTTCGATTTGACGAAAAGTATCTTCTACATTCTCAACAACATCTAATAATCTTAGAAGACGAATTGAGCCATTAGATTCATCAATATCAACTCTAATTTTATTTTCTGCGCCATATTTTGAAGCTGCAGCCTTTTCTATTGCTTCAGCCATAGCAGAAATTACAATTTCCTTTTCTATTGATTTTTCTTTTGCAACAGCTTCTGCAATTTGCAATAATTCAAGTCTGTTTGCGCTAATTCCTTTAGTTGACATAGGATTTCCTTTCAATATCAATTAACATGTCTTGTTGGGCATGGGCGGTTTACCAGAAGCCCATGCTAATTTGATTTCTTTAACATCGGTTGGGTTTAAATCATAATTACCAGATTCTACTTTAGTTGTTTCATCTATAAAAATATTAATCTTATCTTTTGAATACCCTAGAAGTTTGGCATCAAATCTCCTAGGAAGCTTCTCATGTCTAAATAATTTAACTTTTATATAGTTATTAGACCAAACTTGAAAATCGTTTTTTCTAGTAAGTGGTCTTTCTATTCCTGGCGAAGAAATCTCCAAAGAATAATTTTCATTTATATTTAGTTCTTTTTCGAAATATTCTTGGATTAAGTTATTAACATCCTCGCAATCATCTAATGTCATAGTATGATCGCTATTTTCAGCAAATATTTGTATACGCCTTTCTTTACCCGAATTCATAATTAATCTAACAAGATTATAATTTGATTTCTCAAATATTCTTAAGACTTCAGACACCATACTATCTTCGCCCTTAGGTGCCATTAAATGTTTAAAATTTTTGTCCAAAATAATTCTCTAAATAATAAAAAAAGCGGGAGATTTTTAATCACCCACTTCGCTAATAAACCGAAATATAGGCTATATATTGCAAATTAATAAATAAAAATCAAGTATTTAAAGAATCGTGAATATGATATTTGAATATAATATTTTTAATTCATTTCAATTTTATTAAATTTAAAATAGTAGGGTTTCTTTTTTTCTTTTTTTGCTTTCTTTTCATACTTCGATTCCGAATAATCAAAAGTATTTATCTTACAATCAGAAGGTTTCTTTGCTGCCCAAATAAGATTTTCTTCTAAAAAAGTTCTCAGCCCCCATATTGCTAGATTTTGGTCATCGGTAAAAAAATAAATTTTTCCTCTATTCCTTAACACCCGCTTAAGATTTCTCACATTATCCTTCTGTATAAATCGTCTTTTCCAATGTTTTTTCTTTGGCCAAGGATCAGGGAACATAATTAATATTTCATCGAATAAATTTTTATCTGATATTTTAATAAAATTTTCAGCGTTACCATAAAATAACCTTATATTTTTCAAATTATTTCTTTTGATACCTATTAATAGCTGAGCTATCCCTTTTTTATAATACTCAATGCCAACATATAAGGATTCTGGATTAGATCTTGCGCTTTCAAGAATTGTCTTTCCAGTTCCAAAGCCAATTTCTAAAATTTTTTTCTTATAATTATTCATATTTTTTATGTTTAAAAAGGATTCAATAGAAAGCTTTCTTTCATAAAATTCAAAAATTGATTTTTGACTATAAGTTAAAGACCGATTTCTAGAATTAAAAATTTTTTTATCTGTTTGTCCCCTAAAGGAATTCATTTTTTAGTTCTTCTGATAAATCAAGCTTTTCCCAACTGAAAGCGCCTTCTTTAGTTGGCTCTCTGCCGAAATGACCATACGCAGATGTTTCTGAGTAAATAGGATTATTTAAACCTAATAGATCAATTATTCCTCTTGGGGATAGATTAATCCTATTTCTTATAAAATCTTCTACTTTCTTTAAATCAACTTTATCTGAATTATGAAGGTCAATATAAAGTGATAATGGCTCCCTTATTCCAATTGCATAAGATAATTGAATAGTGCACTTATCTGAAATACCTGAACTAACTATATTCTTGGCTAAATATCTTGATGCATAAGCCGCTGAACGATCAACTTTAGTAGGATCCTTTCCTGAAAATGCACCGCCACCATGTGGGGCTGCTCCACCATAAGTATCAACTATAATCTTTCTTCCAGTTAGGCCTGTATCTCCAACAGGTCCGCCTACGACAAATTTTCCTGTGGGATTGGTTAAAAGTTTAGTTTCATCTCGATACCATTCATTAGGTAGGATTCTTCGACATATTTTATCTATCTCAGTATTAATATATTCTTGGGAAGTGTTCTCATGATGTTGAGTAGAAACAACAATAGAATCTATAAATGAAGGCTTATCATTTTCATAAAAAAGAGTTATTTGAGATTTTGAATCAGGAAGAATTCCATTAATTCCTTTAGCGTGCCTCATTTCTGCAAGCTCTTTTAAAATATAATGTGAATATAATAAGGTTGCGGGCATAAATTGGTCTGTTTCATTACATGCATAACCAAACATAATTCCTTGATCTCCAGCTCCTTCAGAATTTCCTTCTTTAGCATCGACTCCAATAGCAATATCAGGTGATTGCTCATGGAGAAATACTTTAACTTCTAGACTTTCCCAATTAAAATCTCCAAAATCATATCCAATATTCTTAATAACTTCTCTTGTAAGCAAAATAATTTCATTTTCAGGTATTATTATTCGAGAATTTATTTCGCCTGACACTATTACTAAATTTGTCGTAACTAGAGCTTCAACAGCTACTCTTGCATTTTTATCAATTGTTAAATAAGCATCTAAAATTGTATCCGATATTTTATCACATACTTTATCTGGATGGCCTTCGGACACAGATTCAGATGTAAAAAAGTAATTATTTTTAGATTCTTTCATTTTTTCTATTCATCCTAATTAACAATAAAATTAACACGGATAGCATCAATACACCAAAAAATAGAAAATCTCCAATTATAGAGTAAAGAGTTTTTTTTGTTTTATTTGGTAATGATGAAACTATATACCCAGATTCATTTAAATTTATTTTTTTTATTATTCTCCCGTAAGGATCTATAACCGCAGATATTCCTGTATTAGCCGCTCTCAATACTGGAACTCCCTGCTCAATAGCCCTAAATCGCGTTGAATTTAAATGTTGATAAGGACCTGAGCTATTACCAAACCAAGCATCATTAGTTAAGTTGATTATCATATCAATATTATTATTATTGGGATTAATTTCTTCAGGAAAAATTATTTCATAGCAAATAACAGTTCTTGCAACTCCAATAGGTGTTTTAATTGCTTGATTATTCTTACCTTTTTCAAAACCAGTATCTCCTGTTACAATTTTAAAGAAAGGAATTTTAGATAATATATTTTTGAAGGGCATATACTCGCCAAATGGTACTAAATGAACTTTATCGTATATATCTTGAATTCTTGAATCAGAATCTATTAACAGAGCTGAATTTCTATATGAGCTATTATTACGAGTTAAATTACCAACTAATAGATATGAATTTTTTGGAAGATTATCGATAATAAATTCAGTTATCTTTTCATTATCTTCTATTAAAATAGGCAAAGCACTTTCTGGCCATATAACTAAATCAACCCTATTGTGATTTGATAATTCTAAAAAATTTGAAATTGTTTTTAAGGGATCATCATTTTTAATTTTCTCTTCTTGCGAAATATTAGGCTGAACAATTACAAATCTTTTTTCTTCAATAAACTCATTCTTATCTATTTTAAAATATCCAAAAATGAATATGGCAGGCAATATACTGAATAATGAGATAGATAATAATATATTTCTTCTTTTATATAAGAATATTAAAAATTGAGAATGTATAATTAATAAAAAAGTAGCTAAATATGGACCTGTGAGAGAAAATATTTGCATTAAATTATCATTAACGCCTAAAGAATAAGAAAAATTATTCCAGGCAAATCCACTAAAAATATTACCCCTTAAATATTCCCCAAAAGATATAGATATTGAAAGGGATAAAAACCTCATAATTCTATTATTCCAAAAAATAGCGGGAATTATTAAACTGGGTAATGTAAAAATTATCATAAGAATTGGCAGGCCAAATAAAGTTATGTATTTAAAACCATCTAATTCTTCTCTGTATTCAAAGGCTGATATTATCCAAGAGAACCCAAAGAAATAATAAAAATACTGAAATGCTCCAATTAATAGAAATAGATATACAAATCTTTTATAAATCGTATTGCCCTTAACTGAATATTCAAGATTAAGTAAGAGAGCAGGAAAAACTAAATAAATAACAAAGAAGTTATCCCAAGGCGCTTGAGCAAGAACAAGAGCTGCGCCTAAAAAAGAAGATACTAAAAATGCCTTAAGCATAGATTAAAATCTGATATGAAATATTATGCATTGCTTTCCTTATCTGCTTTTATTCTTAATCTTACTGTTTTAATTTTTCTTGAATCTGCATCAGTAATTTCAATTTCAAAACCAGATGGATGGGTTATTAGCTCACCTCTTTGAGGTACTCTTCCAGCTAGAACAAAAACAAGTCCTCCAATAGTATGAATTTCTTCATCTATATCTTGAGTTATCAACGACTTGCCAACAATTTTATTTATTTCCTCTATTGATGTTCTTGCATAAGTATCAATGTGATTTTCATATATTCTTATTCTATCCAAATCTTCTTCAAAAAGTTCATCTTCAATTTCACCAATAATCTCTTCTATCAAATCTTCAATAGTTACCAAACCATCGGTTCCACCATATTCATCTATAACTAAAGCCATATGTATTCTTGAGGTTTGCATTCTAACCAATAAATCCCGAGATTTCATTGAGGGAGGAACAAAAAGAACTTCTCTAAGAAAGTTCTCAATTTTAAGTTCGTTAAAATTATCTTTAGAAAAGATACTTATAAGATCTTTCATATGAAGCATGCCAATTGGATCGTCTAAATTATCCCTATATATAGGTATTCGAGAATGGTTAGTTTCTGAAAAAATCTTCAAAACTTCACTAATTTCAGAATCTTTTTCAACACCAATTATATCTGCTCTTGGCACCATGCAATCTTCAACTCTTGAAGAGCCAAATCCAATTACATTTTTTAGCATATCCTTTTCTTCAGCAGTAAAATTTCTAGAAGAATCATCAGGATTTTCTAGCATTTTATCAAATTCTTTAGACCGCGATGACTTTAGTGACTTTAGAAAACTAAATTTAGAAAAAATATTTTTCATATTATAAATTATCTCCGTAAGGGTTTGATACACCAACCAAATTTAATAACTCGGCCTCTTTTTTTTCCATAATTAAAGCTTCATCATCATTTTCATGCATAAAACCTGTGAGATGCAAAAACCCATGAATAAACATATGAGCAAGATGGTCTTTGAAAGATTTCTTTTGCTCAAAACATTCAGTTTTTATAGTTTCTTTAGCAATAACAATATCGCCAAGCATAGTTGTGTCAGACTTTTTTAGCGAATCTTTTAAAGAAAATGATAATACATTTGTAGACTTATTTATACTTCTGTAACTTTTGTTAAGTTTTTTCATTTCTTTGTCATTAGTTAATAAAATACTTAACTCATAATTTTTAAGACCAAACATTTTATCTATAACAACCTCTGAAATATTCTTAATAAAATCAATATCCTCTTTTTCCCAATCATTTGTATAAGATATATAAATAGGATTAGTTGGTCTCATTGTTTTTTTACTAATTTAGAATATGCATTTACAATCTTATCAACTAATTTGTGTCTTACTATATCCTTGGGTAAGAAGTTTACTTTTTTTATTCCCTTTGATTTAGGAAGAATATTTAAGATTTCCTTTAAACCTGATGAACTACCTTTCGGAAGATCAATTTGTGTAATATCTCCTAATATTACCATTTTAGAATTGCGCCCCAATCTTGTTAAAAACATCTTCATTTGCATATTTGTTGTGTTCTGCGCCTCATCCAAAATAATAAACGCGTCTTCTAAGGTTCTTCCTCTCATAAAGGCTAAGGGGGCAATTTCAATTGTTCCAGATTCAATATAATTTTCTAGCATTTTTTTTGGCATTAAATCATTTAATGCATCGTATAAAGGTCTTAAATAAGGATCAATCTTTTCCTTAATATCGCCTGGTAAAAATCCTAATCTTTCACCGGCTTCTACTGCAGGTCTAGAAAGAACAATTCTTTTTACTGAATTATTAAACAAACTTTGTACTGCAGTTGCTACTGCAAGATAAGTCTTTCCGGTTCCAGCAGGGCCAATACCAAATACTAAATCATTATTATTAATAGCCTGCACAAATCGTTCTTGATTTTTTGATCTTGCAAATATCTTTTTATTTTTTGTCTTAATAAGAAACTTATCCCTAACTATACTTTCATTATTAATAAAGGAATCAATGTCTTTAATGCCAGTTTTATCTCCATTTTCTAATTCATTATATAATTCCATAATCTTGTCGGCAGCAATGAGACTTTGCCCTTTCTCACCAGAGATTTCTAGTATATTCCCTCTATATGAAATAGAAACTTCAAAATACTCTTCAAATTTTGCAAGATTTTGATCATGGTTCCCATATAGTTCTGCCAAAAAAGAATTCTTCTCAAATTCTATTATATGATTGGAATTATTAGTTTTACTCTTTAATTTATCTTGTTTCATTCTTAGTTTATTTCACCAAAAAGACTATTTTCTTTTACTTTGGTAATCTTAATATCAAGAATTTTACCAATATTAGATTCTTCTGACTTAAAATGGACTGACTGGAGGAATGGAGATCTTCCTGAATAAATCCCTTCAGAACTAATTTTTCTTTCAATTAATACTTTTAAAGTTTTATTCATAAATTTTTTATTATACTTAAACATATTTTTTTTGATTGTTTTTTGTAATTCAATTAATCGTCTAGATTTAACATCTTCCTTAACCTGATTTTCCATTTCTGCTGCTGGTGTTCCCGGTCGAGCAGAATATTTGAAGCTGTAAGCATGAGCATATCCAATTCTATCAACTATCTTTTTTGTCATAATAAAATCTTCTTCTGTTTCACCTGGAAAACCCACAATAAAATCTCCTGAGATTGCGATATCAGGTTTTTCAATTTTTAGTTGGTTAATAATTTCTATATATTCCGAAGTATTATAATTCCTATTCATATTTTTAAGAACTCTATCAGATCCTGATTGTATCGGCAGATGCAAATATGGTTGAAGTTTCTCTACCTTACTAAAACTTTTTATTAATTTTTCATTCATATCTCTTGGATGACTTGTGGTAAATCTAATTCTATCAATATCAAGTAATGATAATTTGTTAATTAGATCAGAAAAATCCATTTCTTTTTCGTTTGAATTCTTTCCTGTCCAAGCATTAACATTTTGGCCTAATAATATTATCTCTTTAACTCCTGAAGAAATTAATTGCTCCGCTTCATCAATTATTTGTTCACAAGATCTTGATGTTTCAATGCCCCTTGTATAAGGAACAACACAAAAAGTACAAAATTTATCACAGCCTTCTTGAACGGATAAGAGAGCACTTACACTATTTTTATTATTATCTGAAACTCTCTTTGGAAGAACATTAAACTTATCATTTATTGGAGGCTCAATATCAATAATCGTCTTTCTTTTTTTTATATTACTATTATCAAAACTTTGAAGAATCTTAGGAAGGCGATGGTATGTTAAAGGGCCAAAAACTAAGTCGATCATTGGCGCCCTTTTAACTAATTCTTTCCCTTCTGCTTGGGCAACACAACCTGCAACAGCTATTGTGGTGTTATTTCCATTTTTTTTGATATTTTTTTTGATACGGCCTAATTCAGAATATATTTTTTCAGTAGCTTTTTCTCTTATGTGACAAGTATTAAGGATAATTAAATCAGCATTATCAGAATTTTCTAATGGCTTGTAATTGAGTGGTTCAAGCATTTCTTGCATTCTTTCACCATCATATATATTCATCTGGCAGCCAAAATTTTTAATGTAGAGACCCTTTTGGGTGTTTTTGTTGAGATTCATAATCTGATAACTTTACTGCTTTTTTCTTCCATATAACTCAAGTCTATGATCCATAAGTTCAAATCCTAATTCTTCAGCTATTTTCTTTTGCAATGCTTCAATTTCTTCATTTTGGAATTCAATTATTGTACCTTCTTCAATATCTATAAGATGATCATGATGATCACATTCTTCAAAATTTTCATAGCGCGACCGGCCATCTCCAAATTCGTGTTTTATCAAAATACTAGATTCTTCGAATAATCTAACTGTCCTATAAACAGTAGCAACAGATATATTTTTATCAATCTCAATGGCTCTTCGGTGTAATTCTTCAACATCTGGATGATCCTTAGAATTATCTAGAACTCTAGCTATAATTCTTCTTTGCTCTGTTAACCTTAATCCTTTTTCTTCACATAAGTTTTCTATACTCATCTTTATTCCTCAAATATGATATAAGCATTAATTATATAATTTTTGCAACAATAACCCATTTTCGTGTTTATTTTTCCCTCTATAATATTTATTTAATGTTTTTATGTAAATAAAACCTAATTTTTTATAAAAACTTACTGCTGGTTTATTAAACTCATTAACCTCTAAAAAACACTTAGATATATTATTTTTTAAAAAAAACTCTTCTAGCTTATTAACTATAATTATTCCCATGCCTTTCTTTCTATATTGAGCCAATACTCCTATAGATAAAATTTCTGCCTCTCCACTTAAATAACGGGAAAGACAAAACCCAATTGGCTTTAAGGAATCAAATAAAATAAACCCAACCCCGCTACCTTTAAGAATTAAATGCCTTAATGCAGAATTAGTCCATTTTTCTTGATTTGTTTCATTTATGAGCATAACTAGAGTTTCAATATTTGATATATTTAAATCCTGAAAGTCTAATTTTTCTTTTTCATATACCATGATGAACTTACTTTTTCTGCTGATGGATCGGAAAAATAATTAATTTTTTTAAATGTATTAACTTTGTCTGATTTTGATAATATTTCTGATGCTATAATTATTGATAATTCTTCAAAAGTTCTATCAAAAATTTCATATTTGTTACTTAACCCATATTCATTATTATGTAATGAACTCTTAGATATAATAAATTTATCTGGAGAAAATTTATCCTCTATATCCGTCTTATTTATTTTCTCTATTTCAGTAAGATTTTTACCTTTTCCACAAAATGTTTGTATAAAAAATTCATCCCCACGAGAGGGTAAAAGAGTAATTATTTCTTTTCTCTTTAATAGTTTTTTATCGTCGAAAAACGATAAAAATTCTAAAGATGAAAGAGAATAAACTGGCTTATTAATGCCTTTTGCCAGACCTAAGGCGAAGGAAATTCCAACCCTTATACTTGTAAAATTACCTGGTCCATTTGTAACCATTAAGCAACTAATATCGTCTATACTTTTATTTGATTTATTAAGCGTTTCTTTTACTACAGAAGCAATTGTCTCTGACTGTCTAAGCTTGGAATTATTTGATGAGTTGAAACAATTTTTTTCTTGATCAACTAAAGTCGCTGTACTTAAACCAAAATTAGTATCTATAAATAGAATACTCATTTAAAGGATTTTGCAAACTTCATCAAAGTCAAAGCGAGGAGATCTGTCAAAAAGTTTGCTATTATCGCCATACCCAATATTACAAATAAAATTAGATTTATGAGTTGAATCAGAAAAAAATTCTTTATCAACCCCATCATTATCAAATCCAGACATTGGCCCGCAATCTAAACCTAATATTCTTGCGGATATTATAAAATATGCACCTTGCAAAGAACTATTTCTAAAAGCAGTTGTTTCAGCAAATTCTTCTGACCAAGAAAACCATTCTTTTGCCTCAGGGTTGTGAGGAAATAATTTAGGAATAAATTCATAAAACTCCTTATCATAAGCTATAATAGCATTAACTGGAGCAGCCATTGTCTTTTCAAGATTCGATTCAATTAGAAAATTGGATAATCTTTTTTTTGCTTCTTTAGATTTAATAAATATAATTCTCGCAGGAGAGCAATTAGCACTTGTTGGCCCCCATTTCATAAGATCATAAAGCTCGTGTAATAATTGATCTGGCACATCCTTATTTAACCAGTCATTATGCGTTCTTGCGTTAACAAAAATATCTTTACTTTCGTTATTTTTAATCATTTTGTAATGGTACTACGCTATCAACCTCAGGAACAAAATGCTTTAGCAAGTTTTCTACACCATTTTTTAGTGTCATTTCAGATGCTGGACATCCATCACATGACCCCTGCATAGTAATATAAACAATGCCATCTTGAAATTTATTAAAAATAATATCACCACCATCTCGAGCCACTGCGGGACGAACTTTTTCTTCAATAATATCATTAATCTTGATAGAAATTTCATCATTTAATTCAGGATTATTATCTATTTTAGCGCCATCTTCTATAATAGGTTGGTCTGATAAATAATGATTAACTATCTTAGAAAGGATTTCAGTTTTTTTATTATCCCATTTATGACCTTTAAGAGTCACAGTTAAAAAGTCTGAAGCCAAGTATACACTTTCAACTCCATCAATGGAAAATAGTGAAACAGCTAATGGAGAAACTTGCGCAGCTTCTGCATCTTTAAAATATTTTGAAGATTCTGCTCCCAAAACTTCTTCACCAGGAATAAATTTTAATGTTTCAGGGTTCGGTGTTTCTTCGGTTTGTATAAACATCTTTTACCTCATTTATTTTATACCAAGCAATTTATCTATCAATTTATCATTAATATTAACTGGTATTACTACAACTGGAAAAGAAAATCCACATTTTGTATAACTTCAACCTGTTCACTAGGTAAATCACCTTTGCCATCTTAGGCAATAATAGCTAAAAATTGACGACAATTAATTCTTCTCGATAAATTAACCTAACCCAACAATTGACTTAATTTGATTTAGAATAGGATCTGATTTCTCTTTAGCCTTGATCCTTCCCTTATCAAGTATATCAGTGATATATATATTTTCTTTCTTAAGTTTAATAAATTCTTCACGAATTGGTTCAATTTGATTTACCACAACATCTCTTAATTCATTCTTAAATTCAGAAAGAGGCTTTCCTTCAAATTTATTTATAACAGCCACAACTTCTTCTTTTGAAAATGCTGAATAAATATTTATTAAATTACTAACTTCTGGTCTGCTTTCTAAATCACTTACTTGTTCTGGCATAGGAAGAGGGTCTGTTTTAGCTTTAGATATTTTTTTGGTAATTAAGTCATTATTATCTAGAAGTTCAATTCTGGTCATCTCTGAACTATCTGATTTAGACATCTTTTTAAGTCCATCTCTAAGAGACATAACTCTAGAAGCCACGGGGAGTATCATAGGTTCAGGCAAAGGAAAAAAGTTTTCCCCTCCAAAATCCTTAAAGTCATTATTAAACTTTTGAGCTATATCACGTGTAATTTCTAAATGTTGTTTTTGGTCATCACCAACAGGCACCAAATTAGCATGGTAAAGAAGTATATCTGAAGCCATAAGATTTGGATAAACATACAAACCAGCAGAAGCTTTTTCTCTATTCTTTCCTGCCTTTTCCTTAAACTGAGTCATTCTATTCAACCAGCCAATTCGCGATATACAATTTAATATCCAAGCTAATTCTGAATGAGCGGGAATATGGGATTGAACAAAAATTGTAGATTTATTTGGATCAATTCCGGAAGCTATATATAGTGCAGCAACATCAATTATATTATTATTTAAAACATTTGGGTCCTGCCAAACTGTGATAGCATGAAGGTCAACAATACAAAAAATAGAATCGTATTCATCTTGAAAATTCACAAAATTGCTTATAGCCCCAAGATAATTTCCTATATGGAGTGATCCAGAAGGTTGTACCCCTGAAAATACTCTATCTTTATTTCCAACAGACATTAATAAACCAAATTTTAAAAGTTCTTAGTAAAAGTCTTTATATCATCTTTCGTATAAACACCTACCAAAAACAGAATAGAAAAATAAATGATAATACCAATTAAAACTAAAATAAAGAGTGAGATAACTGGGAATAAAAATATAAACTTATCGTGAAAATAGTAAATAAATATTCCCATAAAACTTGAACTGATTAGAATCTTTACTAAGTCAAGAACCAAACCTCTATTAAATTGAAATAATAATATTTCCTTTAATTTAAAGTAAAATATTAATGCATGTATCCATGACGCAATAGAAGTTGCATAGCCAATTCCAATAATGCCAAAATATATAAACATTGGAATAGATAATAAAATATTTATAGAAATTGCGATAAGACTATAAAATAATGGATTCCTAGTATCAGACATTGAATAAAATATTGATGAAAAGATTCTTATTAAAACAAATGCCGGTAATCCGAAAGAAAAACCAATAAGAGCATTAGAAACTATTCCTACCTCATAACTACCAAAAACGCCGTATTCATATATTACGCTAACAATTAAATTAGACAACACTATCAAACCAATTGAGGCAGGTATTATTAAAACTAAAGCAATTTTAAGAGTATTACTTAATATATTCGTTAATTCATCCTTTTGATTATCTAAATTTAATGATGCCAAGTAAGGTAAAATAACCGCACCAATAGAAATTCCTATTAACGCCAAAGGAAATTGATAAAGCCTTTCGGCATAATAAAGTATTGAAATTCCTCCCTCCTTAAAAGACGCAATAAAACCTGAAATCAAAATATTAAATTGTATTGCTAAACCAGAAATTGTTTGTGGTCTTGCAAGGTTAGAAAATTTATTGATAGATTCATTTTTCTTTGGCTTTCTAAGATTCAAGGAAAACCCTCTCTTTGATAGGAGAAAGAAAATCATAACAAAATGAATAATACCTGAAAAAGATACGGCAAAGGAAAGTAAAAAACCTCTATGAACTAAGTCAGATACTGGTATTAGAAGTGCCCCTATAAGGAATAGATTTAAAAAAATTGGCGTAAGAGAAGTAGCAAAAAACCTACCTCTGCTATTTATTATCGCTGAACCGAGAGAGCTTAGAGATATAAAAATTATATAAGGTAAAGTAATTCTTGAATAACTTATGGCTAATTCAAGTTTTGTTAAGTTTTGATTGAATCCGCCTGCCAAAATATAAATAACCAAAGGCATTAAAATTTGAACAAAAATAGTCAAAAGGGTTATAGAAATAATCATATAATATAAAATATCTTCAGAAAATCTTATAGAATTCCTCTTACTAATAAAAAACTCTTTTGAAAAGATAGGTATAAAAGATGCTGAGAAAGCCCCTTCAGCAGTAATTCTTCTGAAAATATTAGGTAACCTTAAGGCAATAAAGAATGCATCTGCAACATAGCTTATACCTATTAATCTGCTAAAAAGCATGTCTCTTATCAACCCTAAAATTCTGCTTACGGCTGTAAAGAAACTAACTATAAAGATATTACGTGATGGATTTTCTTTTTTAGACATTATCAGTAATTATAATTGATTTTGTAAGTTCGTCCTTAATTGAATTTATCTTTTTTCTTGAAAAAACTTTCTCACCATTTTGAGAAAGCACATAAAAAACATCAGTAGCTCTCTCGCCAAAAGTGGCAATATGTGCACTTCGAATATTTATATTCATATCAGATAGAGATTTTGTTAAATTATATAATAAACCTGGACGATCTTTCCCACTTACCTCAATTACTGAAAATCTATCTGATAATGAATTATCTATTTCAACATAAGGCGCTACATCAAATGCTGTTACCCTTTTGTCTAATTTATAATTTATTTTAATACTAGGTATATTTTTATCTGTAATGAATTCTAAAATTCTTTCCTTTAATCTCGCTAGCCTACTCTCATCAGTAATCTTTTTACCAAAAGCATCTTGGATCCATAAAATATCTAGAACTGAATCATCTTTATTAGAAAAGATTCTTGCATCAACTATACTTATTCCTAAATCAAGACATCCTGCAGATATTCTTTGAAACAACCTTGGTTTATCTTTCGTATATATTGTGAGGATAGTTGATGAAGCTTGATCATTATTATAAACATCAATGATTTCTTTCTCTTTATTTTTAAGCCCTTGGCTTAAATAAATTAAATTTCTTTTTTGAATATCTGCTGGCACAGATAACCAGTAGCTATCATCTAAATTATCAATTAATGATTGCTTTAACTTATTATTAAGATTTGGAAGCGCTTTATTAACTTCATTCTTAATTAAAAGGACTTTATTCTTTCTTTCTTGTTCTGAAAAGTTTCCTGTTAATGCTAAATAAGTTTCGTCATATAAATTTTTTAATAATTCACCCTTCCAATCATTCCAGACTCCTGGCCCCACAGCCCTTATATCTGCTACTGTTAAAAATAATAATAATTTTAGTCTTTTTGTTGTTTGTATAATTTCAGCAAAATCCTTAATTGTGACAGGGTCTTGGATATCTCTTCTTTGAGCAAAATCACTCATTTTAAGATGATCAAGAACTAGCCAACTTATCGTTTCTTCTTCCTTTTCGGATAAACAAAGCCTCTTGGCCATTTTCTTTACAACCTTTTTTCCTTCCTCTGAATGATCGCCTTCTCTGCCTTTTGCTATGTCATGAAAGAAAATTGCTAAAATGAGAATTCTCTTTTCCTCATCATTCAAGATTAAATTATTTAAAATTTGGTATTCTTTATTTTTTGAGAAAAATATCTTATTTAATTCTCCTACAGCCTTTATTAGGTGCTCATCGGCAGTATAATGGTGATACATATTAAATTGCATTAATCCAACTATTTGCCCAAAATCAGGAATGAATTTCCCCAAAACTCCAGTCTCATTCATAGATCTTAATGTGGTTTCAGCATTAGAATTAGCTAATAAATCGATAAATAATTTATTAGTTTTAATATTATTCCGTAACCTGTGGTCAATAAGCTTAAGTGATTTTCGTATTACTCTTATTGCATTAGGATGAGCAGACAGACTATTTTTACTCATCAAAAAAAAGAATAATATAATTTTATGTGGATCTTTTTTAAAAACATTATTGTTAGTAATATTCAATCTTCCTTTAGTAACAAAAAAACCAATCCCTCCACCAGAAGAAATTAATTTTGAAGGTAATTCAAGAATTTTTCTGAATAAAGAAATTGGAGCAAAGCTTACCCTGTGCTTTTCTTCAAGAATATGACATACAGATCTAGTAAGGTCGCCTACCTCTTTAGCTACAAGAAAATAATGCTTCATAAATCTTTCTACTGGCTTTAATCCTTTTCTTTCTAAATATCCTAATTTATCTGCCATATTAACTTGAGCATTAAAATTAATTGTGTCATTTGAACTCTTTTCTAAAAAATGAAGCTGGCATCGCACATGCCATAAAAAATTTTCACATCTTCTAAAAATTGCGGCCTCTTCATTGGAAAGTATATCTTTTTTAATCATTTGGGATGGCCTAGCAGCTTCATAACAAAAATTTGTCATCCATGATAAACTCTCCAAATCTCTTAAGCCCCCTTTGCTGTTCTTAATATTAGGTTCAACTAAATATCTAGATTGCCCTTCTTTAATATGCCTGCTTTCTCTTTCTTCAAGTTTAATTTTAATGAAATCATTTGAAGATCTTTTAGAAATACTTTGCCTAAAACTTTTTTCAAAAACTATTGCGACTTCCTCATCGCCACAAATAAATCTTGCATCAAGAAGTGATGTTGTTATCGTTTGGTCTTGAAGGGAAAGAGATATACATTCATTTATATTTCTTGTTGCATGACCAATCTTCAATCCTAAGTCCCAAAGAAAATACAAAAGATTTTCTGTTATTGTTTCGGACCATGCAGTTTTTTTAAAAGGCATTAAGAAAAGTAAATCAATATCTGAATCAGGGGCAATTTTTCCTCTACCATATCCTCCAGTAGCTAAAATCGCTATTTTTTCAAAATCAGTTTTGTTTTGAGAACTATCACTAGAAGACGATAAATATTCAAAATAACTTTTTATAATAAAATCATATAAGTGAGAAATCTGCTCAGCACATTCTGATCCTTTGTATTCTCCGTTTTCAAGCCTTAACCTTGCTAATTCAAGAGAGTTATTAATAATATCTTTAGTCTGATTAACAACATTCTTATAAATATCTCTATTTTCTCTAATATTTACATTAGAAAAAGAAGATAAAAATGTGTTTGATTTCTTATCTATTAAGCCATCTAATAATTTATCCATTTCTTCTTATAGAACTAAAAGATTAAATCATAAACACGAATAAAAACTATATTCACAAAATTAGGATTTATTAAAAGAAAATACTTCATTTAGTAATTAAAATTTATATAATAGTATTTTTTTATTATTTTATTATAAAATACTTGACTTATTTATTATTTTTCTATAGTTATCGCAATTCATATTATTTTTATAGGTAAAAATATGGTTATTGATGATGATAATTCTGAAGAAAGCTATGATGAAAAAGAAGCTTTAAAATTTCATGCGGAAGGAAAGCCGGGGAAAATTGCTATTTCAGCAACTAAGCCTATGGAAACTCAGTCAGACTTGTCATTGGCATATTCTCCTGGTGTTGCAGCACCTGTAATAGCTATAAGTGAAAAGCCTGAATCTGTTTATGACTATACATCTAAGGGAAACTTGGTTGCGGTTATTTCGAACGGTTCCGCTATACTTGGCCTTGGTAACTTAGGGCCTTTAGCTGCAAAACCAGTTATGGAAGGTAAGGCAGTTTTATTCAAAAGATTTGCAGATGTAGATGCTATTGATATTGAGGTTGATACAGAAGATGCATCAGCATTTTCTTCAACAGTTGAAAATATTGGACAAAGTTTTGGAGGTATAAATTTAGAGGATATAAGTGCACCAGATTGTTTTATAATTGAAAGCGAATTGAGAGAAAAATTAGATATTCCCGTTTTTCATGATGACCAACACGGTACAGCAATAATTTCAACAGCTGGAATAATAAATGCTTTAGATTTAACGGGAAAAGAAATTGATAATGTAAAAGTGGTAGTTAACGGCGCTGGGGCAGCTGGCATAGCATGCCTTGAATTATTAAAATCAATGGGATTGCCTCATAATAATGCTATTTTATGCGACTCTAAAGGACCTATCTATATTGGGCGTGAAGAAAACACAAATCAATGGAAGGCTGCGCACGCAATAGAAACAGATGCTAGAACATTAGGAGAGGCAATTAACGGAGCTGATATTTTTCTCGGCCTTTCAGTAAAAGGTGCCCTTACAAAAGATATGCTTAAATCAATGAATGATAAGCCTATAATATTTGCAATGGCTAATCCGGATCCGGAGATAGACCCTAAATTAGCTAAAGAAATTAGACCAGATTGCATAATAGCCACTGGAAGATCTGATTACCCTAACCAAGTTAATAATGTTCTTGGTTTCCCTTATATTTTCAGAGGCGCTTTAGATGTTAGAGCAAAAACAATAAATGATGATATGAAAATTGCTTGTGCAGAAGCTTTAGCAAAACTAGCTAGAGAGGATGTTCCTGATGAAGTTGCTGCAGCTTATTCAGGGATTAGACCTAGATATGGCCCAGATTATATAATTCCAGCTCCTTTTGATCCAAGATTAATTAGAGATATTCCTCCTGCTGTTGCACAAGCTGCAATGGATTCGGGGGTTGCGAGAATACCAGTTGTTGATCAAGATATTTATAAAAATAAACTCTCAGCAAGACTTGATCCAGCTGCAGATGTAATGCAACCAATCTTCCAAAAAGCAAAAAGATTAATGAAAAAAGTTATCTTCGCAGAAGGTGAGGAGGAAAGAGTAATTAGAGCTGCACTTAATTTCCGTGAGCTCGGGTTAGGAGTTCCTGTTTTAATTGGAAGTGAAGAAAAAATTGAAAAAACCCTATCTGAGATAGGGCAACAGCTTCAATCTGGTATTGAAATAATTAATTCTGAAATTTCTGAAAGATCCAATGAATATGTTGATTATCTTTATTCAAGACTTCAAAGAAAAGGTTTTTCTACAAGAGATTGCTTAAGAATGGTTAATAATGATAGAAATATTTTCTCTGCATGCATGTTATCCCTTGGCGATGCAGATGCAATGGTTACAGGCACTACAAGAAACTATTCTTTAGCATTAGAAGATATAAGAAAAGTTCTTGACCCTGCAGAGGGCAAAAGAATAGTTGGTATATCAGTGATTATTTCCGAAGGAAGAACTGTACTTGTTGGTGATACAAATGTTCACGACATGCCTAGTGCTGAAGAAATAGCTGACATTACCCAAGCAGGGGCAGATCTAGCAGTAAAACTCGGTCTTGATCCTCATGTAGCGCTTCTAGCTTATTCATCATTTGGTTATCCTGAAGGAGAAAGATCAACTTTTATGCGCGAGGCAGTAAATATTTTAGATAATAGGAATGTTGATTTTGAATATGATGGTGAAATGGCAGCAGATGTAGCGCTTAATCCAGAGGCAATGAAATTTTATCCATTTTGTAGACTAACTGAACCTGCAAATGTACTTATAATGCCAGCTATTCATTCTGCATCTATATCAACTAAGTTACTTCAGGAACTTGGAGGATCTACTTTGGTTGGGCCTTTATTGGTTGGAGTATCTAAACCAGTTCAAATTGCTAGAAGAGGTTGTACTGTTTCTGAATTGGTAAATCTTGCCTCTATAGCTGCATGTGACTTAGGGAATTAATATTACAATTGATCCCAAAACATTTTTGCTATATCTGAACCGCCAAGTTCTTTAATTTGCCTTATTCCTGTTGGGCATGTAACATTTATTTCTGTTAAATACTCTCCGATAACATCAATGCCCACGAAATAAAGATCTAAATCTAACAATACTTTCTTTAATCGAATACAAATCTCTTTGTCACTTTCTGATAAATCTGCAAGAATGGGCTTTCCTCCAACACCAAGATTTGATCTAAAATCACCTTCTGGAGGTATTCTATTTAAGCAACCCACGGGCTCTCCCTTAAGAAGAATAATTCTCTTATCGCCATTCTTTACTATTGGTAAAAAAGATTGTGCCATAATAGGTTCAATGCCTTTAGCTAAATAACTACTAAGGCTCTCATTAAATTTACTTTCTTTAAAGTCTAAACGGATTATTCCGTCACCTCCTTTACCAAACAAAGGCTTTAAAACAATTTTATTATGTGCTTCAGCAAAGGAAGTGATCTCTTGGATATTTTTTGAAATAATTGTCGGGGGCATAAGATCATTAAAATGCGTTACTAAAAGTTTTTCTGGTGAATTTCTGACACTTTTAGGATTATTTATTATACGCACCTTATTACTTAAATGCTCAAGGAGATGTGTGTATGTTATATAACTCATATCAAAAGGCGGTTCTTGTCTCATTAAAATAATATCAAAGTTATTAAGATCTTCGGTAAAAGGTTTGCCTAATTTAAAATAGTTACCGACCTGGTCTTTAAGCTCCATCTCTTCACAAATAGCCTGTAAGCGACCATCAACAAAAGCCATATTTTCGGGTAAATATTGAAAAATTTTATATCCTCTATTCTGTGCTTCTAAACATAAGCCAAGAGTAGTATCTCCAGATATATCAAGTTTACTAACATGATCCATTTGAACGGCTATTTTCATTTATTAATCCTTATTTTTCATACTAATAATTTTATTATAAATAGTTTTCTTTGGAATGCCTGTATTATCAGCAATTTTTTTTGCTAAAATGGTTGGTGAATATTCTTTATTATAGCCCTGAATAATCTCTTCAATATTAAAATTTGATATTTCTTTATCTTTATCAGCAAATATTACTAAAGATACCTCTCCCTTTAATTCGCTTTCTTTAATTAGATTTATTATCTCAGTAACCCTACCTGTGATAATTTCTTCAAACTTTTTTGTCATTTCTCTACAAATAGATATATTTCTATCGCCTAAGATTCTATGAATATCTTCTAAAGTTTTATTAATCTTTTTTGTTGATTCAAAAAGAATAATGCTCGTTTTTAAAGGATTAATATCATTTAATATTTGCTCTCTAGATTTCTTTTTTGTAGGCAAAAATCCTAGAAAATAAAAACTGTCTGTAGGCGCTCCAGATAAAGTAAGCGCTGTTATTGGCGCAGAAACACCAGGACTTGCCGAAATATATAAACCCTCCTTTTTTGCTAAAGCGATTAATTTATAACCGGGATCAGAAATTAAAGGGGTCCCAGCATCAGAAACTATTCCTATGCTTTTTCCATTTTTAATCTTACTTATAATTCTAGGCCTGATCTTTTCTCCATTATGATCATGGTAAACATTCAAAGTTTTTTTAATTTTATATATCGATAAGATTTTGCGAGTTACTCTTGTGTCTTCACAGTAAATTTCATCAACATCTTCAAGTGTTTCAATTGCCCTAATAGTGATATCTTTTGAATTCCCAATTGGTAAAGATACAATATAGATACCGGGCTTTAATTCCTCTCTACTTGTCATTAAGCAACTCCGACTTTAGAAGATTAAAAGCTTCTGCTCTATGAGAAATAGAATGCTTAAAGTCTGGGTCCATTTCGCCAAATGTAAGCCTATGTCCATCAGGAACAAATATAGGATCATAACCAAATCCATTTTTTCCTTTTGGCGGGAATGATAAGCTCCCATAAACATTTCCTTCATAAACCCTGTGGTCTCCATTTGGCCAAACTATAGCCAATGAACATGTGAAATTAGCTCTTGAGTTATCAATTCCTAGTTTATCAAGATTATTTTTTATAAGATTCATTGCCTTAGAAAAATTTCTATCATCTCCTGCCCATCTAGCAGAATAAATTCCAGGGTCCCCATTAAGTGCCTCTACACAAATACCAGAATCATCTGACAAAGAAATATAGCCAGTGGATAACATTGTTTCCTTAGCTTTTATCAAAGCGTTCTCAGAAAAAGTGCTGCCATTCTCTTCTGGTTCGGGAATATTAAAATCTACTGATGAGGTAAGATCAATATCATATCCTATAAACAAATCACGAAATTCTGAAATTTTACCTAGATTGTGACTTGCGATAATAATTTTTTTACCAAAAATTTTTAATGACATAATTCGAGAATTATCTAAATAATTCCTTCTGTTTATCGATTATCTCTTTAACACCATCTTTGGCTAATGACATTAAGTCTAAAAAAATCTTTTCTGAAAAAGGAAATTGTTCTGCAGTAGCCTGAATTTCAATTATTCTACCTTTATCTGTCATAACAAAATTTGAATCTGCCGCTGCTCCCGAATCTTCTTTATAATCTAGATCTAAGATTGCTTTTTCTTTATATATTCCACAAGAAACTGCCCCTACAAAATCTCTTATAGGGTCTTTTTTTATTTCTTGTGATTTTAATAGAAAATCAACCGATTGCTTCAGGGCAACAAAGGCTCCTGAAATAGAAGCAGTACGCGTACCTCCATCAGCTTGTATTACATCACAATCAATACTTATTTGATTTTCTCCTAACATAGATAAATCTGTTACAGCCCTTAAAGATCTTCCAATCAATCTTTGAATTTCCTGAGTTCTTCCAGATTGTTTTCCTATCGAAGACTCTCTTCTCATTCTTTCACCAGTTGATCTGGGAAGCATCCCATATTCAGCAGTTATCCAGCCAGATCCAGAATTTCTTAGCCAAGGCGGTACTCTATTCTCAATTGATGCGGTACATAAAACATGTGTATCACCAAATTTAACTAAGCAAGATCCTTCTGCATGTTTAGATACATTAAGTTCAAAAGAAAATTCTCTCATTTCATTTGGTTTTCTTTGTGATGGCCTCATATTAATACTCTTCATTTATTAAAGGGGTTGAAATTAAACTTTTGTAACATACATATCTATTGTTGTTACTATAAAAAATAAATAGTATTAAACGGTTTCATTATTTGGAGAGAGCAAGTGGAAGAAGAAGAAAATAGCCAAGAAAAGAGTGAGTTAGATCAGAAGAACGGTGTTTTAGAAAATAATGAAAATGACACCCAAGAAGATACCAATGAAGATAGTGATAATATTAAGGATTTAAGTCCTGAAGATAAAATTAAAGAGCTGGAAGATAAACTTCTTCGTACTGTTGCTGAGATGGATAATATTAGAAAAAGATCTGACAAAGAAAGGTCTGAAGCCTACAAAATAGGGGCATCAATTTTTATCAAAGAGATGCTTCCTATAACTGACAACCTTAAAAGGGCTTTGGGTTCATTTACTAGTGATAAAAATTCTGATTCTGATGGTTTTATAGATGGAATTAATGCAATCTTACGTGACTTTGAATCGTTACTTGAAAAAACCGGAGTAGAGACCATTAACCCTGAGGGCGAAAAATTTGATCCTAATTTTCATGAAGCTATGTTTGAAATTCCCTCTGAAGATGCAAATCCAGGAATAATCCTTGAAGTAGTTGAACAGGGTTATATCCTTGAAAAAAGACTTTTACGTCCTGCAAAGGTTGGCGTTGCATCAAAAAAAGTTTAATAAATCAAAATTAAGCTCTTGTAATCAAGAAATTAATACCCATATCAGTTTCATTAATTATTTCTTCGATCTTTAAGGAGGTTTAGATATGGGAAGAGTTATAGGAATTGATTTAGGAACAACCAATAGTTGTGTTTCCATTATGGATGGGACGCAACCCAAAGTGATTGAAAACTCTGAAGGCGCCAGAACTACACCTTCTATGGTTTCTTTTGATGCAGAAAATACTCGCTTAATTGGCCAACCTGCAAAACGTCAGGCTGTGACAAACCCAGAAAACACTCTCTTTGCTATTAAGAGATTAATTGGCAGACCTTTTAATGATCCCGCAACTAAAAAAGATATTGAAATGGTTCCTTTTACAATAACCAAAGGTAAAAATGGCGATGCGTATGTGAAGGCTATTGATGAGGAATATTCTCCCGCTCAGATTTCAGCCTTCATCTTACAAAAAATGAAGGAGACTGCTGAGGATTATCTTGGAGAAAAAGTTGAACAAGCAGTTATAACTGTTCCTGCTTATTTTAATGATGCACAAAGGCAAGCAACTAAAGATGCAGGGAAAATTGCAGGATTAGAGGTTCTAAGAATTATCAACGAACCTACGGCTGCCGCACTTTCCTATGGGCTAGAAAAAAAAGAAGGTAAAATGATTGCCGTTTATGACCTTGGTGGAGGAACTTTTGATATATCAATACTCGAAATCGGGGATGGTGTATTTGAAGTTAAATCGACAAATGGCGATACTTTTTTAGGCGGTGAAGATTTTGATACTGTTTTGGTGAATTATCTAGCTGATGAATTTAAAAAAGATAATAGTGTTGATCTTAGAAGCGACAAGCTTGCACTTCAAAGATTGAAGGAGGCTGCTGAAAAAGCAAAAATTGAATTGTCTTCGTCATCTCAGACGGAAGTTAATCTTCCCTTTATAACGGCAGATCAAAGCGGGCCTAAACACTTAACTCTAAAATTAACAAGAGCGAAATTGGAAAGTTTAGTTGAGGATCTTGTTCAAAAAACAATATCGCCTTGCAAAGAGGCTCTAAAGGATGCTGGAATTAAAGCTGCAGAAATAGATGAAATTGTTTTAGTTGGCGGACAAACCAGAATGCCCAAAATAAGGGAAACAGTAAAAGAATTTTTTGGCAAAGAACCAAACATGTCTGTCAATCCCGATGAAGTTGTCGCAATGGGGGCTGCAATTCAGGCTGGAGTTCTTCAAGGTGATGTTAAAGATGTATTATTATTGGATGTAACGCCGCTTTCACTTGGAATTGAAACTCTTGGCGGTGTGTTTACTAGGTTAATAGATAAAAACACCACAATACCTACAAAAAAATCTCAAGTATTTTCAACCGCAGAAGATAACCAATCTGCAGTTACAATAAGAGTTTTCCAGGGCGAAAGAGAGATGGCGTCGGATAATAAACTTCTTGGTTCTTTTAATCTTGAAGGAATTGCTCCTGCTCCAAGGGGAATACCACAAATTGATGTTGCTTTTGATATCGACGCAAATGGGATAGTTGCGGTTTCAGCAACAGATAAGGCAACAGGGAAAGAGCAAAAAATTACAATTGAAGCTTCCGGCGGTTTAAGTGATGACGAAATTGAAACAATGATAAAAGAAGCTGAATCAAATGCCGAAGAAGATAAACAAAAGAGAGAACTGGTTGAGGCAAAAAACCAAGGGGAAGCCTTAATACATTCTGCAGAAAAAGGAGTGAAAGATGCTGGTGATAAACTTTCTGAAGATGAAAAAGGCGCTGTCGAGAATGCAATTTCAGATTTAAAAGAAGTTATTGATAGTGATGATTTAACTGTAATTCAAGAAAAGAGTGCTGCACTGTCACAAGAGGCTATGAAAATTGGTGAAAAACTTTATCAACAAGAACAAGAAGGCGGAGCTCAAGATGATGCTTCTGAGGCGGCAGAAGATGGTTCTAAGGAAGATGTTGTTGACGCAGATTACGAAGAAGTTAAAGAAGATAAAGAAGAAGCATCAAACTAATAGTAGTTTAGGATGTCAAAAAGAGATTATTATGAAGTGCTCGGCGTTCAAAAAAACGCTTCAGATGGCGAAATAAAGAAAGCCTTCAGGAATCTTGCGAAAGATAATCATCCAGACAAAAATCCAAATGACCAAGCGGCTGAAACCCGATTTAAAGAAATAAATGAAGCTTACGAAACCTTAAAAGATCCTCAAAGTCGTTCAGCATATGACCAATTCGGACATGCAGCATCAGAGGGCGGAATGGGTGGCAGTGGATTTGGCGGATTCAATACAAATTTTTCTGGATCAATGTCAGATATATTTGAAGATTTATTTGGTGAATTTACTGGAAGAAGAGGATCAGGACAATCACGAGCCCAAAGACAGACAAGAGGTTCGGATTTACGTGCAGAAATGAATATTTCTCTCAAAGACGCTTACTTTGGTACCTCTAGAGATTTAAATATTGATGCAAATCAGTCTTGTGAAGGTTGTAATGGAACAGGCGCATCAAAGGGTTCAGATAGAGCAACATGTGGAAATTGTGGCGGATCAGGAAAAGTTAGAACTCAACAGGGGTTTTTTACACTTGAACGTACTTGTGTTTCTTGCTCAGGAAAAGGTTCAATAATTAAAAATCCTTGTCAACCCTGCAGGGGTACTGGCCGAGTTAGAAAGAAAAGAAAATTATCAGTTAATATTCCTCAAGGCGTTGATGATGGAACAAGGATTAGATTAGGCGGTGAAGGAGAGGCGGGTGAAAACGGAGGCCCAGCAGGTGATCTTTATGTTTTTATTTCTGTAGAACCTAATGAGTTTTTTAAAAGAAAAGATTCAGATCTTTTATGTGAAGTTCCTATAGATTTTATATCTGCTGCACTTGGGGGCGATATTGATGTACCTTCACCAGATGGGAAAAAGCTTAGAATAACAGTTCCTGAAGGATGCCAAAATCAAAGGCAGTTTAGATTAAAAGGAAAAGGCATGCCTGTTCTGCAATCAAAAAGATATGGCGATTTATTTGTTGAAATTCATGTTGAAGTTCCAAAAAATTTGAATAAGAAACAGAGGACATTATTAAAGGAATTCCAAAATGAAGCCTCAAAAAATAACAACCCTGATTCAGAAAGTTATATTACAAAACTAAAAAATCTATTTAGCGTTTAATAATTAAGGTTTTTTATGTATAAATTTTTTTTTCCTTTTTGGGTAACAGGATTTGCAAATTTTACACTCTAGCCCCCAGCAAGCCCTTGCCGTACAAAATTCTCTTCCCCAGTAAATCATTTGCAAATGAAGCTTGCCCCATTTAACTTTGGGAAAAGAATTTTTAAGGTCTTTTTCGGTTTGTAAAACATTTTTTCCTTTTGTAAGGCCCCAACGTTGAGAAAGCCTATGAATATGTGTGTCAACTGGGAAAGTTGGTATTCCAAAAGCCTGGTTGGATACAACAGATGCAGTTTTATGGCCAACACCTGGTAATTTCTCAAGCTTTTCAAGGTCTTTGGGAACCCTCCCTTTGTAATTCTTTATTAATATTTTAGATAGACCTAAAATTGCTTTTGATTTTTGAGGACCCAATCCACACGGTTTAATTATTTTATATATCTCCTTTTCAGATAGATTTATCATTTTTTTTGGAGTATCTGCTTTAGAGAAAAGGATTGGTGTAACTTTATTTACTCTCTCATCTGTACATTGTGCAGATAACAAGACGGCGATTAATAAAGTAAAAGGATCTTTGTGGTTAAGCGGCACTGGTGTCGTCTTATAATGCTTATTAAGTATATTAGAAATTATCTTTATTCTTTGAGATTTATTCATGCTCTAGAGAAAAGGTTTCTTTGGAAACATTAAAATTATAAACAATAGGTTTTCCGGTTCCAATTTCCCTTTTTAAAATTTCATTGGGGGATAGTTTTTCAATATGCATTATTAATGCCCTCAATGAATTCCCGTGTGCGCTTATTAAAATATTTTTATCTTCTTTTAGCTTAGTTAAAATTTCAGCCTGGTAATAAGGTATCACCCTATCAGCTGTATCTTTTAAGCTTTCGCCGTTTGGGGGCTTGGTATCAAAAGATCTTCTCCATGTATGAACTTGATCATCGCCCCACTTTTTTCTAGCGTCATCTTTATTAAGACCAGTTAAATCACCATAATCTCTTTCATTTAAATCTTTAGCTTTAATTAAATCAAAATCTTTAATACCCATCACATTAATAATAATTTCTGCAGTTAAAATTGCTCTGTCTAAAACTGAGGTGTAGAAACAATCATAAGTTATATTTAATTCTGAAAGAATAGAGCCTGCATATTTTGCTTCCTCCTTTCCTTTGATGGTTAGGCCAGGATTTTCCCAGCCAGTAAACAAATTTTTTTCATTCCACTCACTCTGACCATGTCTTACTAATGATAAAACAGACAATTTGATCTCCTTAAAACCCCAAAACATCAATCATTGAGAAGAGTCCTGGTTCTTGCTCTACACCCCATTCTGCTGCTCTTAAGGCCCCTTTTGAAAAAATATTTCTGTTTTCAGCTATATGCGAAAG
>JAZAJI010000015.1:0-6485 GCA_036230365.1 Pseudomonadota bacterium | reverse complement strand
TTCTTACATAATTTAAATAATTGTTAGAATTTCCTCTTTCACCTACAAGTGCGGATATCAATTTGCCAACATTGTCAGCAAAAATTACTGATCCCTTTTTTAATAATCCTCTTTTTTCTATGGCCATAAGATCACGCTTATACAAGTCTTTCCAATGATCTATAAAGACCAAATCAAATTGATGTCTTAAAGTGGGTATTATTTTCTCAGAAGGACCTTCAATGATAACAACCTTTTCTTTAAGGCCTGCAAAATCAATTATTTCACTGGCAATTTTTGCGTAATTTTTATTTACTTCAATCGATACAATTTTTCCTTTTTCGTCGATATTTTTTGCCATTAAGATGGCGGAATAACCACAGAAACAACCTAACTCAAGGATGATCGGATTTTTTCCTAATTTAGAAATTTCCTGAACTAAAATTTTGCCTTTTACATCACCTACATTCATTAAAAAACGTTCTTGTTTTGCATATTTATCCATTGCATTTAAAACGCTATCTGGGTTATTTTTTATTGCATTATTAAGAACAAATTCTTTTACAGAATTAGTTAATTCAGGTTTTTTTATGATTTTACTGGTCAGATTTTCCTTAATCATTCTTAAAAGAAAACCTATGTTTCTTGGTTTAAATAAGACTAATTTCATATTTCCTCTATATCGCTCTTATTATCTAAGTATTTTATTCTTGATGAGTGTTTAAGTGCAGAAGCTTCAAGATTACTAATTTGGAAAATATTTTCAAATATTTCCAGCGCCCTGAACTTTTCGCTGGTAAAATTTTGATCAACCATCATTATTTCCAAAGACAACATATATGCAATCTTCTTATGGTTTTTGTTTAAACTTTTATCAATTAAGGCAATTAATTCTTCAAGATTACTATCAGCCCTTAATATTTTCATACATGTACCCATTGTCTTTTTTGTATCACCCTGATTATGTTCTTTAAATATTGGTAAAGAACTAATCAAATAGTCAATCGTATTCATTTCCTTTTCAGAAATTTCTCCATCTATTGCGGCGGAGAGAGTCATGCTATAAATAAGAGCATCAATAGGATTTAATAAAGTCATGAATCAATCATTAATATCTGTAGCTAAAGAAAGCAAGTCATGGCCGTTCGAAGAAGCTAGAAAAATATTAAAGAGATTAGAAAAATCTGGATCAAATGATGCTATTTTCCAGACTGGATATGGGGCTTCGGGTTTGCCACATATTGGGACTTTTGGAGAGGTTGCAAGAACCTCAATGGTAAGACATGCGTTAAAAGTTTTAGATGAAAGTGTTAATTCAAATCTAATTTGTTTCTCAGATGATATGGATGCCCTGAGAAAAGTTCCTGATAATATTCCTAATGCTAGTGTTTTGTCAGAAAATCTTGAAAAACCTTTGTCAAGTATTCCAGACCCTTATGAGAAGTTTTCTAGTTTTGCTGAGCATAATAATAATTTATTGAAAGAGTTTCTGAATCGTTTTGGTTTTGAATATGAATTTGTGAGTGCAAGTGAATATTATAAATCTGGAAAATTTGATGAAACTTTAAGTAAAGTTTTAGAGAATTATGATGAAATTCTAAGAATAATCTTACCAACAATCGGTGAAGAAAGGCAAAAGACATATTCACCTTTCTTGCCTGTTTGTCCAAATACTGGTCAGGTTTTATTAGCAAAAGTTTTAGATAGGAATACAAAATCAAATACAATTCTTTATAAAGATCCAAAAACTGAAAAAGAAATAGAGATATCAATCTTTGGTGGCAATTGTAAACTTCAATGGAAAGCTGATTGGGCAATGCGATGGGTTGCATTAAATGTAGATTATGAAATGGCTGGAAAAGATTTAATTGAATCAGTTAGTCTTTCAGGAAAGATATGTAAGGCTCTTGGAGGATTTGCGCCTGTAGGTTTTAATTATGAGCTATTTTTTGATGAAAAAGGAGAAAAGATCTCTAAATCTAAAGGTAATGGAATCTCTATAGATGAGTGGCTCAAGTTTGCTTCACAAGAAAGTCTTCTATTATATATGTTTCAAAACCCTAGAAGAGCAAAAAGATTAACTTTCGATGTTATTCCTAAAGCAGTCGATGAATACCAAAGTTTTTCTGAAAAATTTTCTTCACAAGAATTAAAAGACAAAGTTAATAATCCTGTTTTTCATATTCATAATGGTGATCCGAAGATATTAGAAAGTCCTGTAACATTTTCACTAATCTTAAATTTAGTAAGCGCTTCGCAAGCGGATAGCAAAGAAGTTATTTGGGGATTCTTACATGAATATTTTGATGATATTTCTAAGGATTCAAAAAAATATATAGATCAACTCGTAAAATTTGCTTTAGAATTTTATAAAGACTTTGTCTTACCTACAAAAAAATATAGAAAACCGAATTCTTCCGAGATTAAACATCTGGAAAACCTTAAAGAAAGACTTTCATTGATGTATGAAGAAAAAGATCCTGAGAATATTCAAACCGTAATTTATGATATTGGAAAAGAATCCGAATATGATTCTCTTAAAGACTGGTTTTCAGCATTATATGAGATATTGCTAGGGCAGTCGCAAGGACCGAGGTTGGGGTCTTTTATAATTTTATATGGCGTTAAAGAGACAGTTGAATTAATTGATAAAGCTATTAAAGGTGAGCTTTAATTTTCTTACTCGAATTTCTTAATACTTTCCTTCATTCCTATTTTACCTGACCCAGGACTTAATGGCTTTTGCTGACTTTCATGATATTTCCATCCCGTAATCCAAGCGATTTCAAAGGTAGCTATAATTTTTCCATTTTTATTTGAAAAATTATCAATATAAATTTTGTACATTTTATTTAAAACATCTCTACGTAATGTAGCAGTACTCATTTTTGACAATATATTGTTTTCTCCCATTGCCTTAAGATCTTTCAGTAATAAGGATGGATGATCATATTGAATCTTGTGTCTATCAATATCAGCCACAGGTAAAGAAAAATTAATATTTTGTAGTAATGACGCTAAATCTTGGAGGTTTGCAAATGGACTTACTCTTGGGCTGGCTCCACCGCAAATTTCCTCTTCAGCTTTTAAAAATGAATAATTTAATTCTTTTAGGGTATCACCACAAAATAGACATGCAATAAATACGCCATTAGATTTAAGACTACTTAAGGTTTGGTATAAAATTCCTGGAACATCATTAGCAAAATGCAAATTAAAGAAACTTAATATCATGTCTACAGAAGATTCTCTGAAAGGCAAAAGCTCTTCATCGTAAATTATTTTCGTTTTAGGTGTTTTAACAAGATTTCCATATATTAGATTATTAATATTTTCAGGTGCTTCTAATTTTTTTTCTTTAAAGCCATAAGCAATGCAATTATCGAATTTTTCATTAATGAATGATATTCTTTCCATCATTTCTATTTGGTAATCAGAAAAAAATAGCTTTTTATTAAAATTACCTAACTTATTTTTTTCCTGTCTAACCTTAAGAAGCTTCCTGTTATGCATAAATTACTCTCAAAAAATTTGAATTCTTGAATATATAAGTATAATTACCATATTATAGACTAAGAGGTTGATATGGATATTATTATTTACACAGGCCCAATGTGCCCTTATTGCGATAAGGCAAAAGCTCTTATGAAAAGTAAAGATCTTGATTATAAGGAAATATATGTTGGTAATGACCCTGATCTTATGTCTGAAATGATAGAGAAAGCAGGAGGAAGAAGATCTGTTCCTCAAATCTTTATTAAAGATCAACATGTTGGTGGATTTGATGATCTTTATACAATAGATAAAAATGGCGAACTTGATAAGTTGTTAACATGATTAAATATTCTTTGATATGTAATGAAGAGCATAGTTTTGAAGCTTGGTTTTCAGATTCGAAAACTTGTGATGAGCAAATTAAAAAATCCAAAGTTGAATGCCCTTTATGCGGATCAGTAAAAATAGAAAAGACTATTATGGCGCCAAATATTCCTAGCAAGACCAATCAAAAGAAAATTAATAATGATGTAAAAAAAGTTGAAATGGTAATGACGAAAATTAAAAAGCATGTTGAAGACAATTATGAATATGTTGGAGAAAAATTTCCAGATGAAGCTAGAGCCATGCATTATGAAGAAAAAGAATCTAAAGATATTTATGGAGAAACATCTATTGAAGAGGCTAAAGATTTAATTGAAGAAGGAATTAATGTGCAGCCATTGCCAGGTATTAATCCAAAATCAAAGAATTAACTTTTAGTTGCTGTTCCAAGATAATTGACACTAGTATCTTCTGATAGATACCAGCTGTCATAAATTGGATTATATTTCATTCCTGCAAGCTCGTTTATTTTCAATCCACTTGATCTAAGAAGAATCTTTATTTCATCTGGTGTTACAAATTTATTCCAATCATGTGTTCCTTTTGGCAACCAGCCAAGAACATATTCAGCTCCAAGAATAGCTAAGCCAAAAGACATAATATTTCTGTTTAGAGTTGCAAAAAAAAGAATACCATCTTTTTTCAAAAGTTTTTCGCAGGATTCCATAAATAAATTTAGATCTGAAACATGCTCAATAACTTCCATATTTAAGATTACATCAAATTTTTTATCCTCATTAGAAAGCTTTTCAGCAGTTATACATCTATATTTTATATTTAGACCCGATTCACTTGAATGAGCGTTAGCAATATTGATATTTTTTTCAACTATATCTATTCCTGTAACATTTGCGCCCAATCTAGACATAGGTTCACTTAACAGGCCACCGCCACAACCAATATCAAGAATATTAAGTTTATTTAAAGGTTTAATGTCATCTTTTGTAATATTGAAATGTTTAACTAACTTTTCTTTTATAAATTCAATTCTTTTTGGATTAAATTTATGAAGTGCTTTAAATTTTCCTGATGGGTTCCACCACTCTTCAGCCATCTTAGAGAATTTTTCGTATTCAGCAGGATCTATTGTTGTATTCATTTAAAAACTTCTTCACTTATACTTGCTCCTAAGAGCCCTTTGCATTATCTATTATTTTGTCCCAATTATATAATTTTATTTTATATAGCTAATTATGGAGACTTTTTGAAATTAATTTGGAGAATTAAATGTCACGTATTGTGATGAAATTTGGCGGAACATCTGTTGGTAGTGTAGATAGAATAAAAAATGTTTCGAAAATAGTTAAAAGTGAATTTGATAAAGGCAACCAAGTTGTTGTTGTGCTTTCTGCTATGGCGGGTGAAACAGATAGATTAATAGATATAACAAAAGACATTTCTAAAAACTTTAATGCAGAAGAATATGATGTAGTAATTTCTTCTGGAGAACAAGTCAGTGTTGGTTTGCTATCAGCTGCCCTTAATGATATTGGCATTAATTCAATTTCATGCTTGGGTTGGCAAATTCCAATAGTTACATCTGATGATCATAAATCTGCTCGAATAGAAGGTATTAGATCTGAATTAATTAATAATCTATTAAATGAAAATAAAGTTTGTGTTGTCCCTGGTTTTCAAGGGATTAATAGTAATGGAAGAATTACAACATTGGGAAGAGGTGGTTCGGATACTTCGGCGGTTGCAATTGCTGCTGCCATAGATGCAGATTTTTGTGATATTTATACAGATGTTGATGGGGTATATACATCAGATCCAAATAAAGTCCCTGATGCAAAAAGACTAGATAAGATTTCATATGAAGAAATGTTAGAAATGGCATCACTAGGTGCAAAGGTTCTACAAACAAGGTCTGTTGAAACAGCAATGACAAATAATGTTTCGCTAAGAGTTTTATCTAGTTTTGAAGATTCTAATGATTCGAATAAAGGAACTATTGTTACTGAGGAAGACGCTATAAATGATAAAAGAGTTGTTACAGGTGTAACTTCTAGTCTCAGTGATGCTAAAGTTACACTTATCGGGGTTCGAGATAAACCCGGAATAGCAGCAAAGATATTTATATCACTTTCAAATAATAATATTAATGTTGATATGATTGTTCAAAATATCTCTGAAAGCGCAAAGACTACTGATATTACATTTACAATACCGAAAAATGATTTAGTTGAAGCTCAAAAGATTATGGAAGATATCAAGGAAGATGTTCCTTATGAGAATATCATAGTCGATAGTAATATAGCTAAAATATCAATTATCGGTGTTGGGATGAGAAGTAATGCTGGGGTGGCGGCAAATATGTTTAATGTACTGTCTGAAAATGCAATAAATATAGATGTTATATCAACTTCTGAGATAAAGATTTCTATTCTAATTAATGATGAACATGCGGAAAAAGCTGTTAATATGCTTCATAAGTTTTTTGGATTAGATAATTAATAAGAAATTTTCTTTTCATGGGTGCTAAATGGTAAATCCTTACGCGGTAGATATCAAAAGAAGAAAAACAAATAAAATTTTTGTTGGTAATATTCCTGTTGGTGGGAATTCTCCTATAAGTGTCCAATCCATGACAAATACTGATACGCGAGATATTAAATCTACTGTAA
>JAZAJI010000014.1:0-5040 GCA_036230365.1 Pseudomonadota bacterium | reverse complement strand
AAAGTAGCAAGTAAATTATCATAAAAAACTTTCGATTCCTCAATATCGTTTGTACCTACCATTACATGACTAAACATAGTATCTCCTTTTCAAAAATTAATTTATCTATAAAATATTAACAATCCATATCATCACATAATGAATTATAAATCCGTATAAACTTAAAACAAATATTAAACGAAATGAAACAAGTTTTTCTGATGCTAATAATATAGATTTAATAAATATTGGCAAAAACAAGAAAAGAGCAGTTATCATTCCAGGGCTGTAATCTGTTTGCATAGTAGCAACACCCAAATGAAACATCCCATTAGCAAGAGCTGCTCCGGCACCAAATAGAAAAAATAAAGCAAATAGTTTACCGGAAGGTTTAAATAAGTAGAGAATTAAAGGAAAAAGGTAAGCAGTGCTATTAACAAAAACAACTTCTGATGACGATATATCTAAACCTATTCGATAAGACCAATTTAAAAAATGGTATTCATCGCCAAGTAATAATGGCGATATCATATATTCTTCTACTTGATGGGCTGTTACAGCAAAGAGAGGTAATGATGTTAAGAAATAATCATTATTCCTTCTCTTTAATATAATTGTTATTAATAATGAAATTAAAAAACCAAACAAAAATATATTTTGCATTGTTAAAACATAAGCATGTTGAAATTCTGGATTCATATAAATTATCTTAATATATAATGAGTAAAAGTTTTAATAATAATTTTTATGGCCTTTATTTTGAAATTTATTATTATTCAGATTAGTGGGAATTTAAATGGATGTTGAAGTAAATAAATATGATTTTGATCCGGGCGCTTTAGCAAAAAAGTATAGGATTGAAAGAGATAAACGACTTAGGCAGGATGGAAATGATCAATATCAAGAAATCACTGGTGAATTCTCTTATTTTGCTGAAGATCCCTATATTAATACAGAGGAAGAAAGAGAGCCTTTAGAGGATGAAGTTGAAGTTGTAATTATTGGCGGCGGTTTCGGAGGAATGCTTGCTGCTGTTAGATTAAAAGAAGCAGGTATTGATAATTTTAGGATCATAGAGAAAGGCGGAAATTTTGGTGGCACATGGTATTGGAATAGATATCCCGGAGCATCTTGTGATATTGAATCGTATATATATTTCCCTCTTTTAGAAGAAACTGGATTTATTCCAAAGAAAAAATATACAGATGCTGCAGAAACCTTGGAATATTGTCATTTAATTTGTGAAAAATATGAATTATATGATAATGCGTGCCTTCAAACTGAAGTTAAATCAACTGTTTGGGATGAAAATATAAATAGATGGATTGTAAACACTAATAAAAAAGATAAAATCAGGGCACGATTTATAGTTCATTCTAACGGTCCTTTAAACAGACCTAAACTACCTGCTATTAAAGGTATTAATAGTTATAAAGGGCACACTTTTCATACTAGTCGATGGGATTATGGTTATACAGGCGGAGACTCAAATGGAAATCTTTCTAATCTTAAAGATAAAAGAGTTGCTATAATTGGAACTGGGGCAACAGCAGTACAATGCGTTCCTCATATCGGTGAAGCGGCAAAAGAACTTTATATTTTTCAAAGAACGCCCTCCTCTATTGATGTAAGAAATAACCAATCAACAGATAAAGAATGGCTACTAAATCAAAAACCAGGATGGCATCAAAAAAGAAGAAATAATTTTGAAACCCTCCTAACAGGAGGGATTGTTAAAAAAGATCTTGTCTCTGATGGCTGGACAGAGGCATTTCGATTATTATTTGGCAGTCTTAGAGATAAAGCCCCTTCAAGGTTTAAAATAGGTATTTGGGCATTATTATCAGTTTTTTCAATTGATATGTATAAGGCAGGATTTAGAACATTTATAACTAAAAAAGTATCAGATTATATGGATCTAGCAAACGCTATACAAATAGCAGATTATCAGAAAATGGAAATGGTAAGAGCTAGAGCAGAAGAAATTGTAAATGATAAGAAAACCGCAGAATCACTCAAACCTTACTATAACCAATTCTGTAAAAGGCCGTGTTTTCATGATGAGTATTTAGCAACTTTTAACAGAGAAAATGTTCACTTAATAGATACTGATGGTAAAGGTCTTGAAGAGCTTTCTGAATACGGAATTATTTTTAATGATGTCGAATATGAAGTGGATTGTATAATTTTTGCTACAGGCTTTGAGGTTGGTACGGATTACAGCAGAAGATCGGGCTACCAAATAAAAGGTGTTAATAATTTAACTATTAGTGAAAAATGGAAAGAAGGTCTTGCCACATTCCATGGTATGCACTCTAGAGGGTTTCCTAATAGTTTCTTCTTTGGCCATGCTCAGTCTGGATTCACTGCTTCTTATACATATTCATTAGATGAACAAAGTATTCATATGGCATATATAGTAAAAGAGGCAAATAAGAGAGGCGCCACAAGAGTAGAAACATCAAAAGAAGCTGAAGATAGATGGATTAAAACTATTATTGAAAAAGCAAGAATAACTGCAAAATTTCAAGAGAATTGTACACCCGGTTACTACAACAACGAAGGTAAGATAAACCAAACACCTCAGAATAATACTTATGGCGGAGGTCCTATTGAGTTCTTTTCTATATTAAAAAATTGGCGATCTAAGGGAAATCTAAAAGGTCTTGAAATTACCGATAAATAAATGAGAATCTTAAAAGCAGATGATTATCAAACTTGGTTTATCGAAGAAGGTAATTTCTCAATTTTAATTGATCCGTGGTTAAATAAAAAACTCAATCCCTACTCCTCTTTTATTTTGCAAAGAGAAAAAGAGGAAGCATCATGTTTAAGTGAGCAAGAAATAAAAAATGTAAATGCGGTTATCATAACTGCCCCTTTTATTGATCATTTACATCTTCCTAGTCTTGATAGGTTAAATAAAGAAATTCAAATTTTTACTACTAAAAAAGCTAAAAAAATTTTAAATAAAAGTGGATTCTTAAATATTGAAACATGCGTTAATTATTGCCCAATAAAAATTGGCCCTTTTCTCTTATCTCCTTATCCCGCTGGTTTTCCTTACACCTGGTCATCATTTTGTTTTTTTTTAGAGAATAACGATAAAAAAAAGATTTATCATGAAAGTCATATAAGTAACTTTCCTATATTAAAGAAACAGAAAAAAAAATGTGACATAGCGCTTATCACAATAGATTCAGTTAAATTTTTTGGACTTCTAACTCTTTCTATGGGCCTAAAAAAAGCTTTAAAGGTGGCCTCTTTATTAGAGGCAAAAAAAATAATGGCTACTGGAACGAGTCCACAAAAATTAAAAGGATTAATTACGAGAACATTACTAATCAAAAAAAATGAAGTAACTGAGTTAAAGAAAGATGATCCACATATTTATTATACGATCGGTGATGAAATTATTCTTTAACTTTTAAATTACTCGTTATGACAATTGCAATCTAATTCTCTACAAACCTTAAGATTTTTAAAATGAGCAAAAACAACAATCATTGAACCCAACAAGGTAAGCCCCTTTTCTCCAAACTCTCCAAAGATAACTTCACCGCTAAGAACCGCTATTAAAAGAATAGATAAACCTAAAAGTCCCAAAAAAAGAAAAGATATTTTTTTGTGAGCTTTATAACCAGAAATTAAAGCATATAAACTGATAGGAATTGCCAAAATTAAAATTAAATAGTGAGTTAATTCATTATTAAATGAAAATGTAAGAAAACTAGGCGCTAAAATTATAAAAGATGGAACAAAAAGACAATGAACTACACATAAAAAAGATAAGGAAATTGCCAAACCATCTATTCTAAATTTATTTAAGATCATAACAATTTTAAAATTAGTATATTAATGAGCAATTATCAAAATTAAATTTCATTATGTTTTTACCCAATCAAGCATGTCTTCAACATATAAATTACTCCACAGTTACTGATTTGGCTAAATTTCTAGGCTGATCAACATCTGTGCCTTTAAGCAATGCTGTATGATAGGCAAATAGTTGATATGGAATTGTATAAATAAAAGGAGCAGTTATGATATCTGACTCATCTACTATAAATTTTTTAATTTTATTTGATGTATCTCCTAAATAATCAATACCTCTTTGATCGGTAATAAGAAGTACATTTCCATCCCTTGCAATTACTTCATGGAGGTTTGAAGCGGTTTTATCAAAAAGATTAAAGGAAGGTGCACTCATTATAACTGGAAGACCTTTTTCCAATAAGGCTATAGGGCCATGTTTCATCTCACCAGCAGGATAGCCTTCAGCATGTATATAAGATATTTCTTTAAGCTTTAAAGCGCCCTCTAAAGCAATTGGATACATTTGCCCTCTTCCCAAATACAGAGCGTTCTTTATTGGGTTTAACTCCTTAACAATATTAATAATCTCATCTTCTTTATTGAGGATATTAGAAATTAATCTTGGAATTTGAGTTAATGATTGAACAAATTCATTCTCATCTTGATAAGACAAATAACCGTTTTCTCTTCCAATATGAATCGCTAAGCACGCAAGAACTATTAATTGGCAAGTAAATGCTTTTGTTGATGCAACTCCAATTTCAGGACCAGCAAATATCTTTAGAGATGTATCTGAATTTCTGCACATTGATGATTCAGGAACATTAACTACCGATATTGTTTTTTGATTTTGATTTTTACAATGCTTCAAGGCTGCTAATGTGTCCGCAGTTTCGCCAGATTGTGATATAAAGACATTAATACCATTGGAATCCATTGGAATTTCTCGATAACGAAATTCGGATGCTATCTCTACATCAACCTTTATTCTTGCAAATTTTTCAAACCATTCTCTTGCAACTAAACCAGCATAATAGGAACTGCCACACGCAACTAAAGTAATATTAGTTAAATTTGAAATACTAAAGGGAAGTTTTGGAATATCTACAGTTAAATCACCATTGTTAATATAATGATTAATTGATTCAAGTATAACATTAGGTTGTTCATGAATTTCTTTAGACATAAAGTGTTTAAAAGCACCTTTTTCAGCAAGAGAAACAGTTTTATCAATATTTTGGGATT
>JAZAJI010000013.1:0-14232 GCA_036230365.1 Pseudomonadota bacterium | reverse complement strand
GGGATACACAACTAAAATATCTTTTTCCATAATACCTTTTAATTCTTCAATCTCTCTATCATACCCAGATAATATTAAAGGTTTTGAAATTAAACATGATGGAACATCTGAACCAATTTTTGAAGCTATAGAAATCTTTTTTTCTAAAGTTAGATGTAGATTTAAAAATTTATCTAATAAATGTATAACAGCCGCTGAATCAGAAGAACCGCCACCTAAACCTGCGCCAATAGGTATTTTTTTATCAAGTATTATCTTTACGGGGAGAGGATCAGTAATTCCTATGCTTTCAGAAAAAATCTTTACAGTTTTAAGGATTAGATCATCACTACCAAAATCAAATTTTTTATCCAAAACCTCATATTCAAATCTTTCAGATTTTTCAATTGTAACGGTATCATAAAAGTCACAAAACCCTATAAAACTAACTAAATAGTGATAATTATTTCTTTTTTCGCCAGTTAAACTTAAAGAGATATTTATCTTGGCAAAGGCTTTTTCGCTAATAGTCATTAACTATTTACATGCCGCCATAAAGTGGTCCTTCCCCGCCTTGAGGAACGACCCAGTTAATATTTTGAGCAGGATCCTTGATATCACATGTTTTACAATGAACACAGTTTTGCGCATTAATTTGAAATACTGGTTCTCCACCGTTATCATCTAAAAGTACCTCGTATACCCCTGCAGGACAATATCTTTGAGCAGGTTCATCATATTCTTTAAGATTAACTTTAATAGGAATATCTTCATCCTTTAAGGCTAAATGGGTAGGTTGATCTTCCTCGTGATTGGTATTGGACAAAAACACTGAAGATAGTTTATCAAATGAATACTCCCCGTCAGGTTTTGGGTATTCTATTTCCTTACATTCTGAGCATTTTCTTAAAGTTTTATAATCTGGTTTATTATGACCTAAAGTATAAGGCATCATTATCCCAAAAGTACTAAACCACATTTCAATACCGCTGAATAAAGTTCCTAATAGTAATCCATATTTTGCTACATAAGGTTTAACATTTCTTACTTTTTTAAGTTCTTTAAAAATTCTACTTTTTTCATATTTTTCCTGATAATTTTTAAGATTATTTTCTTGATTGTTAGAGATAAAATTTTCTACTATAGCTTCTGCGGCAAGAATACCTGAATCCATAGCATTATGAGTACCTTTAATTTTTGGATAGTTTAAAAAACCTGCAGAACAACCTATTAAAGCACCACCAGGAAAATAAAGTTTTGGAACAGATTGATATCCACCTGTTGTAATTGCCCTAGCCCCATAGGAAATTCTTTTACCTCCAGATAGAACTCTTTTTACTGATGGATGAGTTTTAAACTGCTGAAATTCATCAAAAGGAGAAACATAAGGATTAGTATAATTTAGATGTATTACATACCCAATTGAAACAAGATTTTTATCAAAATGGTATAAGAAGGATCCACCAGAAGTACCCTCACTTAATGGCCAACCCATAGAGTGATCAACCAAGCCTTCAGAATGATTCTCTTCTTTTATTTCCCAAAGCTCTTTTAAACCAATACCATATTTTTGATAATCTTTACCTTCAGAAAGATTAAAGTTTTCAATCAAAAATTTTGAAAGTGAGCCCCTAGTGCCTTCTGAAAAAAGTGTATATTTTGCATGTAACTCCATTCCGGATTCCCAAGAATCTTTTGCAGTACCATCACTTGAAACCCCCATATCGCCCGTTGCAACTCCCTTTACCTTATTATCGTCATCAAAAAGAACTTCTGCTGCACTAAATCCTGGGTAAATTTCTACACCCAATCCTTCTGCTACTTCACTTAACCATTTACAAACATTCCCAAGACTTACAATATAGTTTCCATGATTCTTCATTAAAGGAGGTAATAAAAGTTGTGGGATTGGAAATGACCATGTCTTGCCAAAATAAGATAAACGATCCTTCTTAACTTTGGTTTTTATAGGACTTTCCAGTTCCTTCCAATTAGGCAATAACTTATCTAGAGCTACTGTTTCTATTACTGCGCCAGAAAGAATATGAGCCCCGACTTCACTTGCTTTTTCTAATACACAAACTGATAAGTCTATATTATTTTCTTGAGATAATTGTTTTAATTTTATTGCCGATGATAATCCTGCCGGGCCTGCTCCAACTATTAAAACATCATACTCCATTGATTCTCTTTGTGATGAATCTAATACCTGTCCTTGTTTTGCGTTAACTTCATTTAATGGTTGATCGGTCATGTAAGCTCTTGTTTATTTATAATACTTTTTTTTCAATATTTAAAACTACTAAGATTGTCGCAGTTAATAATATCAGCTATTATTCTAAAGAGATTCACAAAAATATGATAAACAGTTTTGAAAAAAAAATTGATGACTTAAAATTCCAACTTGAATCAGGTGTTTCTGAAAATATAGATTTATCTGTTAATGATTTTAAGAAAACTAGAAAACCGATTTCTATTGATGAACAAGAAAATAGTAGTTTATCTGAAATTAATAATTTAAGTGAATTAAAAAAATATATTGAAGAATACTCTGGATGCTCACTCAAAGATACAGCTAAGAATACTGTTTTTTGTGATGGAAATGAAAATTCAAACATTATGATTATTGGTGAAGCTCCGGGAAATCAAGAGGATATAGAAGGAAAACCGTTTGTGGGTAAATCAGGAAAGCTTCTAGATAAAATATTAAATTTTATAAATATAGATAGAAACAGTTGTTATATTGCAAATATAATTCCTTGGAGACCCCCTGGAAACCGCAATCCTTCTTCAGAAGAATTAAAGACCTGCCTTCCTTTTATAAAAAAACACATAAATCTTACTAAACCGAAAATATTATTGTTGGTAGGGTCTGTATCTGCAAAAGCTCTATTAGAAACAGATTTAGGAATAACCAAATTAAGAGGTGAATGGAAAATCTACAAAGATGGAGAATTAGAAATTCCTACTTTACCTATTTTTCATCCAGCATATTTATTAAGAAGACCAACAATGAAGTCATTGGTTATGAAAGATATCTTATTGCTGAACAAAAGGATAAAAGAGGTTAATAAGGAAATTATAAATGACTGATAAAAATAAATTTCTATCCGTTAATATTTCAATATTAACAATTTCAAGCACAAGAAATAAGAAGGATGATATTTCTGGAAAAATATTAGAAGAAAGAATAAAAAAATCTGGTCATATACTGTCTAACTATGAAGTAATTAAGGATGACAAAGATCTAATTAAAGAAAAAATTAGGAAGTGGTCAGATGATGTCAGAATTAATGTAATTATTACTACTGGCGGCACCGGTCTAACTGGTAGTGATGTAACGCCGGAAGCTGTTGAGGATTTATTTGATAAAAAAATAGAAGGTTTTTCTATTATTTTTCATTTAATTTCTTTCAAAAAAATTAGCACTTCTACTATCCAATCAAGGGCTTTAGCCGGAATTGTAAATAAAACATATGTCTTTTGTCTTCCTGGATCACCTAATGCAGTAAAAGACGCTTGGGATGATATATTAATCTATCAATTAGATAATAATCACAAGCCATGTAATTTTATTGAAATATTAGATAGATTAGCAGAATAAAAGGAATCTTATAAGTTTTTCTTTATATCTGATATACTTTCATCAATTATAGAAGTAGAAGTCTTTGAATCTATATTTTCCTCAAGATATTTCTTTGTTATTTGAAAAGAAAGTTCAGCAGCTTTTCTTTTTACATCATTTAAAGCTTCTGACTTGGCTTGCTCTATTTTTAATTCAGCCTGTTTCTTTTTTCTTTCAATATCTTGTTTAAGCTCTTCCTCGGCCTTAATAGTAATATCCTTTATGTGCTCTTCAGCTTTAGAAAAAAGATTCTTTACCTCACTATCAGCTTTCTCTAAATTCTTTTTTTCTTTCGCAAGAATCTTTTGTGCTTCTTCACGTATATTCCTGGCATCATCAATTTCTTTTTTAATATCTTCAGACCTTTTATCTAATGAAGCTAATACCATTTTTGGTAAACCTAAATATATAACTAATCCTAAAAATATGAAGAAAGATAAAGCAACAAAGAATTCAGCATTAAACATAAATATTACCTTTAATTAATATTATCAGATAAATTTGATATTTTCTTTTTGTCAATTTTATCTATAGATAGATTATCTAGCATTTCAAAAGATAAATCCTCACAAACATTAGCTATATCTTTTAAGGCTAAATCCTTATTTTCATAAATAACTTTTTCAGCTGCACTAACATCAGATTTAATATCTTCAAATAGTTTATTTTTCTTTAATTCATTACTATTTTTAATCTCTAAGAGTGAGTTATTGATCATCTGCTGAGATTCAGATCTTGCTTCAGTAATCTTTAAATTTAAATCTTCAATAGCTTTATCGGTATCTACAGAATATTCTTTTGCCTTATCAATATCGTGAGCAATTATATCTTTCCTTTCCTCAATAACATCTGAAATTCTTGGTAATGCATATCTAGATAAAATTAAATAAAGAATAGATAGGCTAAACAACAACCAAAAAATTTGGGGAAGAAATGTCGAAAAATCTAATTGTGGCATCTGAGATTAATTTATTAAAGGACGAATAAAAGTATTAATGCCACAACAAGGCCGAATAGACCTGTAGCTTCAGCTAAAGCAAATCCTAATAATAAATTAGGAAATTGCGATTGTGCGGCACTAGGATTCCTTAATGCACCGGCTAAGTAATTACCAAAAATTGTTCCTATACCAATTCCTGCCCCTGCAAGCGCTATACAAGCTATTCCTGCTCCGATTAATTTTGCTGCTTCTGGTTCCATTTTTTATCTCCTTTTCTTAAAATAATTATTTAATGCATATGTAAAGCATCATTAAGATAGATACATGTTAATATAGCAAAAACATATGCTTGTAAAAACGCAATTAATATTTCTAAACCTGTAAAAGCTACCATGACTGCAAGAGGCAGCCATCCACCTAAAAAACCCATTAAAATAACAAATCCAGAAAATACTTTTAACATAGTATGTCCTGCCATCATATTAGCGAATAGCCTAACGGAAAGACTTATTGGTCTAGTAAAATAGGATATAACCTCAATAATGACTAATAAAGGTAACATAAAAATAGGGACACCTTTCGGAACAAAGAAACCAAAAAAACCTAGCCCATGCTTTATAAAGCCTATTATTGTAACGCCAATAAATATCAGCATTGCCATTGCAAATGTAACTGCAATATGACTAGTCACTGTAAAACCATAAGGAATCATGCCTAACATATTCAAGAAAAGAACAAACATAAAAATAGTAAAAATAAATGGAAAATAATTCTTGCCCTGAGATCCAACATTCTGTCTTACCATATCAGCAACAAACTCATATGACATCTCAACAATCGATTGCAATCTATTTGGAACTATAGAATTTTTTCTAACCGAAAATATTGTAGTTAAACTAATTATTGCTACAGCTATAAACATAAATAAAGATGAATTAGTAAAAGAAATATCTAATCCACCTATATCAATATCAATCAATCTTTTAATTTCAAATTGATGCATAGGATCTGCTGGGAAAGATCCTGCCCCATGATTATCACCATTATGTCCTGAAGAAGCCATAAATAATCATCCTAATTTATTCATCTTATTGGCAGTTCTTATTACATTTGTAATTCCTGCACAAACACCAAAAACAAAGAAAATAATTAAAAGCCAAGGCTCGGTCCCAAATAATTTATCAAAAGACCATCCCATTATTCCGCCTATAATAATTCCCGACATTAAATCAGTAGTTATTCTCATGGCTAATCCAAAAGCCGAGGAGTTATTTTTATTTTCGTCAATATAAGGCTTTTGGTATTTATCCTGAAATTCTTCTATTTTCTTAGAAACTCTATCTCGCTCTTCAATAATATTTTCCATTTTTTTTTCTTTATCTTTTTTTGATTTCTTACCCAAGGTCAAGCAGAAAATTCCTTTTTATTGATTAGCAATACAAGAGAAACTACTAACGAATAGGTATTGTGTCAAGAATATATATTGTATCATAAGCTATTGTTTTATATAGATTTTATTACCTTTTAAGCTATATTTCTAATTTTCTCGGCAACATTCAGGTCAACAGAAACTAATTGACTAACGCCTTTTTCCTGCATTGTCACACCGTAAAGTCTATCCATCCGTGCCATAGATAAAGGATGGTGCGTAATTACAAGAAATCTAGTTTTTACATTTGAAGATATATCTTCAATTAAATCACAGAATTTTTCAACATTACTATCATCTAATGCAGCATCAACCTCATCAAGAACACAAATAGGAGAAGGATTTGTAAGAAATACTGCAAAAATCAAAGATAAAGAAACCAAACCTTTCTCTCCACCTGATAACGATGACATTTCTATTAATTTTTTTCCTGGTAATTGTGAGAAGACTTCTAAGCCTGCCTCTAAAGGATCATCTGAATCAATAAATTTAAGTTCGGCCTTTCCTCCTCCAAAAAACTTTTTGAATACTTCTTGAAACTTTTCATTTACCTCTGTGAATGCCTTTTGCATTCTCTCTCTTCCCTCTTTATTAAGATCATTTATTCCTGTTCTAAGTTTTTTAATAGCTGCAACCAGATCATCTTTTTCAATCTTAATTTCATTTACCCTTTCTTTTATTTCTTCTGCTTCATCTTCAGCCTTAAGATTTACTCCACCTAAAGAATCTCTTTCAGTCTTATATCGATCAATAGAAGATTCTAAATCATATTCATTATCCTCTATCGATGAAATATCAACTTCTTCAAGAAATTTAGAAATCTCACTTTTATGATCTTTTTCAATTATATTTGATATTTCTGATAACCTTCCTTTGTCGCTATCAAAAGTTGCTTCTATTCTACCTTTTTGTTCACGCAACCTAGATTCTTGATCAGAAAGATCTCTAATTTGTGATATTGCTTCTCTTAAATTATTTTCTTTGACAGCAAGTTTATCATTTTCTTCGTTGGACTTGTTTCTTGCTTTAGAGATTTTTTCACTTAATTCTATTTTTTTAGTCTCTTCATCACTAGGAGAATTTTTAAGATTATTGCTCTCTTCATTAAACTTTTCTAATCTCTCTTTTAAAATCACTATTTGTTCATTAGCAATTTCCCTTCTCTTATCAACCTCCTCAGCATTTTTCTTATTTAAATCAATTCTTTCTAAATTAAGTTTTTCGTTAGATATTTTACCATGAGTTTCGTTTATCTTATCTCGTAATTGTTCTTGAGACCCAAATTTTGATACATAGTCATCAATTTCTTTATAAATTTTTATTAACCTATTCCTTTGACCTAATCTTTCGGCGGCAGAACCTGGGGCTCCTGCTGAAATAATTAAACCATCCCATCTCCATATATCGCCTTTTTTTGAAACTAATCTTTGACCATAACTAAGCTGAGACACTAATTTATTACCCTCATCTTTAGTCACTATGCCGGTTTGATCTAATCTTTGAATTAAAACCTCAGATCCTGTTACATATTTTGAAAGGGGTTCAATTCCTTGAGGTAGATTTTGAGAATTTCCTTTCATTGAAATTTTTTTCCAGTGAATATCACTTTTTTCGTCCAATGAATGATATAATTCATCTCCCAGCAAAGCGTCTAAAGCCTCTTCATAACCCGGTGATACACTTAGTTGCTCAATTAAAGAGTTCTCAGATTGCATATTATTGCCAATAAGGTTTTCCAAGGCGTTCTTTTCTGCAATAAGATCTGTTAGCATAGTCTTATTATTTTCATTTTCTTCTAAGGCATTGTTTAATAAATTAATCCTTTTATTTATCGACTCTTCATCAGTTAATTCATCTTTATCGTTAATTATTGGTTGATCATTATTATCGATATCATCTAAGATTTGTTCTTCTCTTTTCAACTGTAGATTGGCAGTTGTTATAAGGTCATCTAACTCTTGCTTTCTTCTTTGAGCTTGCATTTGATCATTATCAAATCTTTCCATCTCAATAATAAGCCTTTGAAGAATCGCAGATGCATCGTTTGCAACTTTTTTTAGATTGGGTAAATCTTCTTGAATATTTAACTCTTCTGTCTTTTTCTTGGTTATATTTCTTACAATATTTTGATGCTCAATATTTATTGAATGCAGATTATTCTTATTTTTTTCACATTCTTCATTAATCGTTTTATACTTTAAGGCCAAAAGAATTGCCTCAACATCCCTTATCTTTTGGGATAAAGCTTTATATCTATTTGCTTCTCGTGATTGTTTATTAAGTGACCTTATCTGAGAAGATAATTCTTTTAAAAGATCATCTAATCTATCTATATTTGTCTCAGCAGATTTTATTCTTAATTCAGCTTCATGCCTTCTAACATGTAACCCAGAAATACCAGCAGCATCTTCTAATATTCTTCGCCTTTCTTCTGGTTTTTGATCAATTAATTCTTGAATCTGCCCTTGTCTAACTAACGAAGGAGACCTTGCACCAGTTGAAACATCAGCAAAGAGCATTTGAATATCTCTTGCTCTAGTGTCGTTTCCATTCAATTTGTAAATAGAACCAGATTCTCTTTCTATTCTTCTAGTAACCTCTATTACATCAGCATCATTGCAAACTAAAGGAGCATCTCTTTCCTTGTTATTAAGAACAAGAGATACCTCAGCTGAATTCCTTGAGGGTCTATTTTGAGTTCCCTGAAAAATAACACCATCCATACTTGATGCCCTCATGGACTTGTAGGAGGCTTCACCCATAACCCATCTTATTGCTTCTACTAAATTTGATTTTCCACAACCGTTAGGTCCAACAACTCCTGTTAAACCTTCTTTAATATCAATTTCTATTGGCTCTACAAATGATTTAAAACTTGATAATCTTAATTTTCTAAAGTCCAATATTTACTCCTTAAGAATATTAATTATTCCCATAAGAAATTTCTAGCTCTTTAAGTATGGCCTCATAGTTTAAAGTCGATATTTTCTTATTATTTACGAATACTGAAGGTGTGCCAGTTACGCCAAATCTTGAAGTTGCCATTTTTTGATTATTTTCAATTAAATTAAATATTTTGCTATTATTTAAACACATCTTAACATCTTCCTCAGCTAACCCAGCTAAACGAGCAACCTTTAATAATCCGTTATAGGGATTCTCATTTTGCATCAACCACTGATCTTGAGTTTTTAGCAAAACATTTATGACCCCAAAATATTTATCATCCCCGGAACAATGAGCAATCATTGAGCCTGCCATCGCAATAGGGTCAATAGGAAAATCTCTAAATACATATTTTACTTTTCCGGTATCTATTAGATCTTCTTTTATTCTCGGAAAAACTTCATTATGAAAAACCGCACAATGTGGGCATGTAAGACTGGCATATTCTACTATAGTATTAATAGGGTTATTATATTCTAGAATGTGATCACCTTCGATATAGTTAGAAACATTATTGGATGCATTAATATTAAGCGAAGAATTTCGTGAAGCATTAATATTATTCTCTAAACTTGTTGAATTCTGATTAGGTGAAGATAAAAGAATAAATAAAATGAATCCAATAACAATTAATCCAACTATTAAAACAATATTTTTTCTATTCATTCCTAAACCTTATAAAGCTTTTAAACCTATTTATTGAAAATATATTTTCCTAAAGAGCTAATCCTCTCCTTTAATTCTCCATCTTCAATATCAGATAATAAATCCGAAATATTCTTTTTATCTTTTTTATCGTCCAATTTTACCTTTTCTTGAATTGATTCTTTCTTTTCTGAAACATTTAAATATGAATTTCTAAAACGTATTCTATCAATTGCTCTAAATTCATAATATTCATTAACTTTTTTTATAATATCAGATTTTATAAATTCCATTTCTGTAGCTGTTGCGCCATCGGTAGCAATTGTTAAAATACCTCCCCCTTTTTGTATTCTAATTTTTTCTGGAACAGTAATTTTGTAATATTTTTCTCCAACAATTTCTTTCCAATTATCTATTACATAACTTTTAGTAAAGCCTTGCTTGTTGAAAAAAGGTTTTGTTAACTTTGATATGTGCCAACCTAGTTGCTTAGTAGCAAAAAAATTCTTATCATTACTTTTTTTATTTATCTCAAACTCCGTTATTAGGAATAATATGTCTAAAAACAATTTATCAAAAAAAGTCCTCATTTGGTATGATAAAAATAGAAGAGATTTACCTTGGAGAAAGGTAAATCAAAATTCAGATCCATATGAAACATGGATATCTGAGGTTATGCTTCAACAAACTACAGTAGAGGCTGTAAAACCGTATTTTAGAAAGTTTCTTAGTAAGTGGCCAACAATTCAGGATCTTGCAAAAAGTAATATAAATGATGTTATGGATATGTGGTCTGGTTTAGGTTATTATTCTAGAGCTAAAAATATACATAAATCATCCCAAATTATAACAAAGAATTATAATGGAAAATTTCCGAACACATATGATGAACTAATTAAATTACCTGGAATAGGCCCCTATACAGCTGGAGCAATATTAACAATTGCTTTTAATAAGGATGCCGTAGTTATAGATGCTAATATTGAAAGAATTTTATTGCGTCTTAATGGAATTCTATTGCCCCTTAAGGATGTAAAGGAAGAATTAAGAGAGCTTGCTTCAACATTAAATCCAGAAAAAAGAATTGGAGATTATGTTCAAGCTTTAATGGATATAGGGTCAAAAATTTGCAAACCTAAGAATCCTAATTGTTCTATTTGCCCAATTAAAAGTAATTGTAAATCACTAAAAAATGATCTTACTCAGTTAATTCCCCTTAAGGAAAAAGTAAAAGCTAGACCTATAAAAGAGGCTGAATTATTTTGGATAGTATCTAATAATGATAAAATATTTCTTAGAAGGAGATCTCTAACTGGCCTTTTACCAGGAATGCTTGAATTTCCATCTTCAGAATGGATCTCAACTAGCAAAAAAAGAAAGTCAGTTGCTTTCCCTTTTTCAGGAAAATGGGAAAGCATACCAGGGAAAATAACTCATACTTTTTCTCACTTTGAATTATCTTTAAAAATTTATATTTCTAGAGGAATTGATCAAAATTCTCTTAACGGATTATGGGAAGATAAAGAAAACTTAAATAAAATTGGTCTTCCTAGCCTAATGCGTAAAGTGTATAGGCATGTATTAAGTAAAGAAGGAATTAGTTTTGAATAATAAAGTTAAACACAAACAACATTTTAAGCCTTCTGAACAACATATTATAATTAAAGAAACAATATTAGAAGCAGGGAAAATTGCTTCGAATTGGTATAAAAATAACCCTAAATACTGGAAAAAAGAAGATGGAACTAGTGTTTCTGAAGCAGACATAGAAATAAATGAATTTTTATATAAAAACTTATCAAAAAAAACTAAAAATATAGGTTGGCTTTCCGAAGAAAATAAAGATGATTTATCTAGATTAAATTATAAAAAAGTTTTCTTAGTTGACCCTATAGATGGAACCAAGTCTTTTCTTGAAGGTAAAAACGATTTTTGTATTTCAATTGCTTTAATTTCATCTGGAAGACCAATATCAGGTATAATTTTTAACCCTATTAAAAAAGAGTTATTTGAAGCTGAAAAAAATAAAGGAGCTTGGATAAATTCAAAAAGAATTTACACGTCTAATACACTTAAATTAACTGATTCAAAAATGTGCGCCTTCAAGCCAATGTTTTCCCATCCAGCTTGGAAAAAGCCTTGGCCTAATATGAAGATATCGAATAAAAACTCTATCGCTTACAGAATGTCGTTAGTAGCTAAAGGTGATTTTGATTCTATGATGGCCCTTAATAATAAAAGTGACTGGGATTTAGCCGCTGGTGATTTACTAATACAAGAGGCAGGTGGAAAAGTAACTGATCACAAAGGAAAAGAATTAATTTACAATCAGAAAGATACAATCAAGAAATCTATAATAGGGTGTTGTGAAGGTTTGCATCACAAAATTATTCGAATGGTTCAAGAAATAAATTTATAGTATAATAATTTTAACTAAAGAGTTTAATTATCAAAAATGAAAAAGGTCGCCTATATTTTTTTGTTATTATTATCCACTTCCGTATATAGTTATGCTAATTCAGAAATTATTGATCCATATGAAAAATCAAATAGAATAATTCACAATTTTAATGATAAAGTAGATGTCCTTATATTAAGGCCTGTATCTGTTGGCTATAGTATTCTTCCTAATCCATTAGAAGAAGGTATATCAAATTTATTACAAAATATAAGTGAACCAATAAATTTTACTAATTTCCTCTTTCAGGGAGAAATTGAAAAAGCATTTAAAAGCATTTCTAGATTTTTAATAAACTCAACTATCGGATTAATTGGATTGGTAGATGTAGCGGAAAAAATAAATCTAGAAAAAAATAACACTGATTTTGGTTTTACTCTAAAATCTTGGGGAATTGAAGAAGGACCTTATTTGGTTGTGCCTTTTTTTGGCCCTAGGTCAACAAGACATCTGACAGGAAGTATTATCGATATGGTAACTAACCCATTGAATTATATATTAAAAGATGAAGATTCTGTAATAAGAATTTCACCTTCCCTACTTTACGCAGTTTCCGCCCGTTCAGGAAATATGGAAACAATTGATAACCTAAGAGAGACTTCTATTGATTATTATGCTTCTTTAAAATCAATATATTTTCAAAATAGATTTTCTGAGGAAATTAATGAAGGAAATGATGCTATGATTGATGATTTTTTTCAATCTCTTGAGGAGGAAAACATAAATGAATAAATTAATCGTAGTATTTTGTTTAACTTTCTTTCCAATCATTTATTCAATTCCAATATTATGTGATAGCTATTATGATAACCCTGAAACTTATGTAAGTAATATTGCACAAGAAACATTAAATGCTCTAAACTTATCAGAAGCAGAGACTGATAAAAAAGTCGAAATAATTTCAAAAATTTTCTTATCAAATCTAGCTATAAAAGAAATATCGCTTTTTGTTTTAGGTCCTTACAGAAGAAATCTAAAAAAAGAACAAAGGAAAGAATATTTTGAACTCTTAAAGAATTTTATTTCTGAAATTTATTCAGTCAGATTAGCATCTTATCCATCAGGAAAATTTAAAATTCTTAACACATCTGATTCTGGTAGATCAGGAATTATAGTCAAAACACAAATTGAATTCTTAAACGAATCTAATCCTACAAAAATTGACTGGAGGCTAATTAAGAAAAAGAACGGTGAATTTAAAATATTTGACATTAGGGTAGTAGGTGTTTGGATGGCTCAAGAACAAAGATCAACTTTCACATCTTTTCTTAGTAAAAACGATGGTAATATAGATAATTTGATAGATAGAATTAAATCACAATTAAGAGAAGAAAGTTAACGAGAAAATTTCTTATATTTTATTCTGCTTGGAACCTCATGCTCATTTCCTAACCTAGCTCTCTTATCTATTAAATAATCTGAATAACTTCCTTCATAAAATTCTATATGACTATTACCTTCAAAAGCTAGAATATGAGTACAAATCCTATCCAAAAACCATCTATCATGACTTATAATCATTGCACATCCAGAAAATTTATCCAGAGCGTATTCTAAAGCATAAAGCGTTTCTACATCTAAATCGTTGGTAGGTTCATCAAGCAAGATCATATTCGCACCTGATTTTAAAACTTTTGCTAAATGAACTCTATTTCTTTCACCCCCAGATAGCTGGCCTACCTTTTTTTGTTGATCGGTACCTTTAAAATTAAATGCACTTGTATATGCCCTAGTATTAATCGTGGTAGAATTTATTTCAATTATATCATTACCATCCGATATTTCTTCCCAAACAGTTTTTGCAGAATCTAGACTCTCTCTTGATTGATCAACATAACTTAATTGAACTGTATCACCTAACCTTATCGATCCTTCATCTAATTTAATATCACCTGAAATAATATTAAATAAAGTTGTTTTACCAGCGCCATTAGCTCCAATAATGCCTAAAATTGCTCCCTTAGGAATCTTAAAAGACAAATCTTCTATTAAAATCTTATCTTCTATTACTTTTTTTAAATTATTAACTTCTAAGACTAAATCACCTAATCTTGGAGCGTTAGGTATTATGATTTGAGGGTCCTCAATAGCTTGAATATTTTTAGAATTCAACAAATTTTCATAATTAGAAATTCTAGCTTTTGATTTTGCCTGTCGGGCTTTTGGAGATGATGAAATCCAATCAACTTCGTTCTTTAATCTTCTTAATC
>JAZAJI010000012.1:0-4118 GCA_036230365.1 Pseudomonadota bacterium | reverse complement strand
AAAATATGACTATTTGTTGCGTATACATTTCTTCTGGGTACAGTAAACTCCAATACGCCATCATCTTTTTCAATTTGTATTATTACTCTCTTTTCATATGTATGAGCATCTACCCAAAATTTATTTTCTAATATTTCTGATAATTCCTTTCCTAATGTGTTTTCAACTAGATTTATTGGTTTCGGAAGATTATCAATTATTTTTTGTTGAGGTAAGAATCTTACTTCAGTGTCATATAATTTTTTCGATAAATTAGTTACTTTTTCTATTCCAAGGATTGGTTCTATATCAATAAATGTAGAGATTTCTGATGCCACTGCTGAAGATAATTTTCTTGTTACAAGCTGCCAATGTCGGTCTAAAAAAACAAAAGTTAATATCCCCTGCAAGATAACAATGGGAATTATAATAATTAAAAGAGATCTAGAATATAATCCTTCAGGCATAAATCTTTTTATTTTTTTTAATGTTTTGATTTTTTGCATTTATTTATCAGGCCTCAAAATATAACCTTCACCTCTTACAGTTTGTAACCAAAGAGGCATTCTAGGATCTTCCTCAATTTTTCTCCTCAATCTATTAATTCCAACATCAACAGACCTACCTGGCTCATCAATACCTGCAAGTTTTTCTCTATTAAGAGGCTCACCTGGACTTTTAGCTAAAGCAATAAGTAAATTCATTTCTCTATCAGTAAGGTAGATTCTTTCATTTGACTTTGTAAGCTCTCTTTTTTCTATATTTAATACAAAATCTCCAAATAATATTTCATTATCAATATTTTCATTTGATTTAGATCTTTTTAATATTGATAAGACTCTTAAAAGTAATTCTTTAGGGTTGAAGGGTTTTGTTAAGTAATCATCAGCACCAAATTCTAAACCTTCTATTTTTGCTTCTGTTCCTGATTTAGCGGTTAATAAAATTATAGGGATATCTGAGTTATTTCTAATTTCTTTAGTCAGGGTTAGGCCATCATCACCAGGCATCATTATATCAAGTATAATTAAGTCAAATTTAATAAATTGTAATTTCTTTCTTGCTTCGTCAGCACCGCTTGCAGTAGATACTATTAAACCTTCTTTGATGAGGTATTGGCTAAGAAGTTTCCGAATTCTTTCATCATCATCAACTACTAACAAGTTATAACTAATTTCTGTCACTCTTTTTCCTTTATTTCATTTTAATATACAAAATACATCTATTAAATAATTAAGTTTACTTAATATAGACTTTTGTATTTATTATTTTCTCTATAATCTTGTTAATTAGATGTTATTTTCTTTTTTAAAGGTGGATTAGTTGGATATTGACTCAATGGAAAATAAAGAAGGCCTAATTTGGTATAATGGAGAATTAGTAAAGTGGCAGGATGCTCGAGTGCATCTTTTAAGTCATGGTTTACATTATGCAAGCTCTGTTTTTGAGGGTGAAAGATCCTATTCTGGAAAAATATTTAAATTGACCGAGCATACAGAAAGACTCTTTGATTCTGCAAAACAGCTAGATATCAATATACCATTTTCAGTTAAAGAAATTAATGATGCCTGTTATTTAACTTTAAATGAAAATAATTTAACCGATGCTTATATAAGGCCTATTATTTGGAGAGGAGCAGAAATGGGAGTTTCTGCGCCAAATGCTCGTATTCATTGCGCAATAGCGACATGGGAGTGGCCATCATATTTTAGCCCAGAGGATAAATTAAAAGGCATAAGGTTGACTCTTTCTAAGTGGAAAAGGCCTTCTCCAGAAACAATACCATGTAAAGCAAAAGCTGCAGGCCTATATATGATATGTACTCTTTCAAAACAACATGCTGAAGCAGAAGGTTATGATGATGCTTTGATGTTGGATTGGCGAGGTCAAGTTGCTGAAGCTACTGGAGCAAATATTTTTTTTATAAATAATAAAGAAATTCATACACCGATACCTGATTGTTTTCTTGATGGCATAACACGGAGAACTGTAATTGATATAGCTAAGAATCAAGGTTTTGAAATTATTGAAAGAAAAATTGAGTTTGAAGAGCTATCGAATTTTGAACAATGTTTTATCACAGGAACTGCAGCTGAAGTAACTCCAGTATCTGAAATTGATGATTATAAATTTTTTGTAGGCAATGAAATAAAAGAATTATCAGATTCTTATAATGACTTAGTTAATAACTGGCAGGGTAATTAATCATTTTGTTCAACCCATCTTGAGCCATCATCAAATTCTTCTTTTTTCCAAAATGGAGCATTAGTTTTAAGCCAATCGATAATAAATTCGTTAGCGGCATAAGATTCTTTACGATGTTTTGAGCAGGTTACGACCATTACTATAGATTCTGATGGCTTTAGATTGCCATATCTATGGATTATATAACAATATGATAAATTCCATTTTTCAACAGCTTTTTTTGCTGTGGATTTTATAATATTTTCTGCCATGCTTTCATAATGCTCTATAAACAAATTATTGATATTTTTTTCAAAAGATTCACCTCTTACAGAACCAATGAAAGTAACCATAGCTCCAGAAAGTTTTTTAGATTCAATATTTTTAAGTATTTCTTGAGCATTAAAAGCTTCTTTTTGAATCTTTATATCAATCATTATCCACCTGTTACCGGTGGAAATATGGCAATCTCTTTAACATTAATTATCTTGAAATTTTTATCTACATGTTTTTCATCACAGGCTATGTGTATTGAATCAAAATCACTTAAAGCGGAATAGTATTCATCTCCAATGGTAATTAAGTATTTCAAAAGATCATCAACTTTATTTATATCTGAGGGTAAATCCATTTCTTCCTCGGATTTTCCTATAATTTCTCTTACTCTAGCAAAATAAATTAATTTCAAGAGTTTTCCTTTATATATAAGCTAGATACTATCTTTAGATACTTAAATCCTGTTAATAAAGACAGCAATGCCGCAGGTATAATTAAATATGAAAGGTACCAAGACATTTCGAATATAAAATCTAAAATTTGTAGATCATTTTCTAAATGTTTTAAGGATATATAAATTAGACAATTAGAAATTGCAATTAGTTGAATGGCCGTTTTCCATTTTGACAAAAGGGTGACTTCAAGAATTATTTTTTCAGATTTAAGGTTTTCTCTTAATCCGGATATAAAGATTTCTCTAAAAATTATTAAGATTGATGATAAAACAAATAAGCTATCAAAATTACTTATAAGTGGAATTAAGGTCAAAATTACAAGTAATTTGTCTGCAACAGGATCCAGTATCCTTCCAATTTCAGTTTCTTCGTTATTTTTTCTAGCTAACCAACCATCAAAAAAATCTGAAATCGCTGCAAATATAAAAAGAATAAAGGATATAAGATACAATACGCCTAGTGATAGATTATTACCTATTAACAAAAGTAAAGGAATAATTAACGCTATTATGATTCTAGAAAAAGTAAGTAGATTTGGCATAAAGGAATCCTAAATTAGTTTATCTCATTAAACCAGTTATAAATGTTTAGGGCTAAGTATTTTGATATTCCGTCTACCTTAGCTAATTCATTAATTTTTGCTCTGCTTACTCCCTTAGCAGAGCCAAAAGCATTCAATAATTCTTTTTTTCTTTTTTGGCCTATTCCTGGGATTTCATCTAAAGGATTATATCTTATGTTCTTATCTCTTTTTTGCCTATGTGATCCTATAGCAAAACGATGTGCTTCATCTCTTAATCTTTGAATATAAAATAGGGTAGGGTCGTTTCTTTTTAGGATTATCTTTTCCCCATTTAGTAAATGAATTATTTCGTTTCCATCATTTCGATTTTCACCTTTAGATATTCCTATAATTTCCAATTTATCAATTTTAACTTTATCTAAGGCTTTTTTGGCCATATTTAAGTGCCCCTTACCTCCATCTATAATAATAAGATTGGGAAATTCTTCGCTGTCTCTTGGTATATTCTTTAGTCTTAAGAATCTTCTGTAAAGAATCTCATACATCATAGCAAAATCATCATTAGTTTTCGCTTCCTTGATATTAAATTTTCTATACTGACTTTTTATAAATCCTTCCTTAGTTGCTACAATCATTGCTCCAGAAGAAAAACTTCCTTGAATATGGCTATTATCATAAACTTCAATTCTTTCAGGAATTTT
>JAZAJI010000011.1:0-14802 GCA_036230365.1 Pseudomonadota bacterium | reverse complement strand
ATAAAAATTTTAGGGCTGTAGGAGATTTTGAAGATTTTGTTGGCGAGCTTGATAATCCACCTAAGTCCTTTGATAAAGATTGATATCTTCAACTATCCATTTTAATAAAGTATGTTATGAAAACTATTAAGGATGACAAATTCTTTATGAATTTAGCTTTAAGTTTAGCTAAACGAAATATCGGGAAAACAGGATTAAACCCTTCTGTAGGTTGTGTAATTGTTTCAAATGATAATGAAATCTTATCTACCGGAGTAACGGGTATGGGGGGTTCTCCGCATGCGGAATATAATGCGCTAAAAAAAATCAAGAGAGATAATAGAAAATTAAATCTTTATACAACTTTAGAACCATGCTCTCACATAGGAAAAAATCCTTCATGTGTTAAAGGCATTATTGATGCTAGAATTTCTAAAGTTATTATTGCTTTAAGGGATAAAAATCCGCTTGTTAATGGTAAAGGTATAAAGGCCTTAAAAAAACATAAGATTGATGTTGTTTTAGGGGTACTTGAAAAAGAAGTTTTTCCTATCTACTCCTCCTTTTTTTATTATATGAAAACAGGAAAACCTAATATTAATATAAAGATTGCTAGTTCTGCAGACGGTAAAACAGCTTTGAAAAACGGTAAATCTAAATGGATAACAAACAAATTATCTAGAAATTATGGGCATAGATTAAGGTCATTACATGATGGAATTATGGTTGGTATTAACACGGTACTTATTGATAATCCTTCCTTAGATTGTAGACTTCCTGGTTTAGAGAATCTTTCTCCAACAAGAATTATTTTAGATTCTAAGCTTCGTATTCCTTTGAATTCTAAGATTGTTAAGACAGGTAATAATATTAATACTTTTATTTTTACTGCAAAAAACTCTTCTCAAAAAAAAATGGAAATCTTAGAGGGCAAGGGCATTAAAGTAATGCAGGTTTCAAAAAGTAAAAACGGTCTGTCTTTTGAAAGGGTGCTAACAAAATTAGGTGAACTTAATCTCCAAAGCATATTAATTGAAGGTGGTCATAAGTTAATAGCTACAGCTTTTTCCTCAAAACACTTGAAAGATGTTTACTGGTTTTCTTCAGAAAAAATTATTGGAGAAGAAGGTTTATCAAGTGTAGGAAAGTTAAATATTACTAATCTTGATAATAGCCCAAATTTACGATTTAACAGTATGATAAATTTAAATAATAACTATTTAAAAATTTTTGAGAGGAAAATTTAATGTTTACAGGAATAATTTCTGATATTGGGGAAATTATAGATGTTAAAGAGAATGATTCTCGCACAATAAAAATTTCTTGCTCATATGCTTTACATGACATTTATATTGGCTCTTCAATATCTTGCTCAGGGGTTTGTTTAACAGTTGTTGATAAAGGTAATGAGAATAATAAAAACTTCTTTTTAGTGGATGTATCTCAGGAAACAGATGATAAATCGACTACTAAGCATTGGAAGGTTGGGAGTAGAATTAATTTAGAAAAAAGTCTTAAAATAGGAGATGAACTAGGCGGCCATTTTGTTTATGGGCATGTCGATTGTATAGCTAAGATTCATGATATAGAACAAGGTAAAAATAGTAATACCTTTACAATTGATTATCCTAAAGATTTTAAGAAATTTATCGCTAAAAAGGGATCCGTTAGTTTAGATGGTATATCTTTAACTGTTAATGAATTTTTGGGTGCAGATGAATCCATGTTTACAGTCAACATAATACCGCACACTAAGAAGTTTACCACTTGGTCTGATATTGCTATAAATGCAGAAATTAATCTCGAAGTTGATCCATTATCGAGGTATTCAGCTAATTATAAAGATATATATTAATGAAGAAACACATTTCACCAATTGAAGATATAATAGCAGAAGCTAAGAACGGTAAAATGTTTATCTTAGTTGATGCAGAAGATAGAGAAAATGAAGGCGACCTAATTATTCCTGCAGAAAATTCTTCACCTGATGTTATTAACTTTATGGCTAAATATGGCAGAGGGCTAATATGTTTGGCCTTGACAGAGGATAAAGTTGATTATCTTAATCTTGATTTAATGTCTTCAAATAATAAATCAAGACATAAAACTGCTTTTACTGTTTCGATTGAAGCAAAAGAGGGCGTTACAACAGGTATTTCTGCAAAAGATAGATCTACAACTATTCAGGCGGCAATAAGTAAGAATTCTAAACCTGAGGATATAGTTAGCCCCGGACATGTATTTCCATTAAAATCAAAAGAAGGAGGCGTTTTGGTTAGAGCTGGGCATACTGAGGCCGCAGTTGATATAGCTAGATTAGCTGGTAAGGATCCTTCTGGAATAATATGCGAGATTATGAATGATGATGGAACTATGGCGCGATTACCAGAGCTTATTGATTTTGCTAAAAAACATGATTTAAAAATTGGTACTATTGCTGATTTAATCAATTATAGAATTAGATATGATCACATAATCAGCAATATTCTATCTAAAGAAATCAATATACCAAAATTTGGAATTTGGAATTGTTCAGTTTATAAAAATAATATAGATAATTCTGAACATTTATCGTTTGTTAAGGGTGATATAACAAAAAGTAAAATTACACCCGTAAGGGTTCATGTGGTAAATGTTTTTCAGGATTTAATAGGAATTGAGCCTTCGAGATCAGATCTTATTGATGAGGGGTTTAATAAAATTAATGATATTGGGTTTGGTGTAGTTATTTTTATAAGGGATACAAATGAAAATGTAATTTCAAACAACCTAAATAAAATTAATAATAACAATCCTGCAAAAGAGATAGAGCTAAGAGAGTATGGGGTCGGAGCTCAAATATTATTGGATTTAGGGGTAAGAGATATTAAATTAATTTCAGATTCAAAAAGTACATTATTAAATATTGAAGGGTATAATCTTAAAATTAGTGAAAGAGTTCCTTTGAGTGACTAGGGCGCAATGAAAAAGTTTTATATAATAAATTCAAATTACTATGATGAAATTAGTAAGCGTTTACTGAAAGGAGCTGAAAATTTTTGCAATAAAAATAAAATTGAATATCGTGTTATTGATGTCGATGGTGCATTAGAGATTCCTTCAGCTATAAATATTATTAATGAGAATATAGCCACAAAAGTTGATGGGGTAACTATTCACAGTGATAATGTGGGCTTTATTGCATTAGGCTGCGTTATAAAGGGAGAGACATCACATTATGATATTGTTACAAACCAATCTGCATATGGTCTGACAGAGCTAGCAATGTCTAAAAACATAATACTAGGTAATTCAATATTAACTGTAGATAATTATGATCAAGCTTTAAAACGAAGTAAGGATGATGAAACTAATAAAGCTTATCATGCAGCTAAAGCCTGCAATAGACTTATAGATATAAAAAATGGGAAAATCTAAAAAAAGTTCTTCACGTCTATTTGCTGTTCAAATTCTTTATGAGATGGAAATTAACGGGAAATCATTTGAAATAATTCAAAAACGTTTTGAAGAGGAATCTTTTTTTGAAATTGAAAAAATTAATGATCTTGGCGCACCAAGTAAAGCTTACATTGAGATACTAGTAAAAGGAGTATCTAATAACCAAGATAAGGTTGATAATATTATTAAGGATAATTTAGTTAATTGGTCTTTACCAAGAATAAATTCTTTGGCCAGAGCAATTTTACGTACATCTGTTTTTGAATTATTAGATGTCAATGATGTTCCTAATAAGGTTGTTTTTAATGAATATATAGAAATAGCAAAATTTTTCTTTGATGGAGATGAACCTTCTTTTATCAATGCTGTTTTGGATTCTGTTTCTAAAAATTACAAGGGACTATAGTTTTAAAATGATGCTTTCTGAAAAGGATTTTATTAATAAATTTATTAAACCGCTTGGAAATAATAATAAAAATTCTTTTGGCTTTAATGATGATGTTGCAGTTGTTAATAATTATGCTTACTCAACTGATACAATTGTAGAAGGTGTACATTTTTTTAAAGGTGATAATCCAAAATTTATCGCAAAAAAGCTAATAAGAGTTAATGTCAGTGATTTAATTGCAAAGGGTGTTAAACCAGAATATTGCTTGCTCAATTTTTCTTCTGGAAAATCTATAAATAAAAAATGGATTAAAGATTTTACTGGCTCTTTTGGTAAAGATTTAAAAAAATATAATTTATCTTTAATTGGTGGCGATACGGTTGTTACGAAAAGTAAAATTGTTTTAAGTGTAACTATTTTTGGTAAAATTAATTCTAAAAAGATTAAGTTACGATCTGCAGCTAAATCTTCTGATTTAGTATATGTTTCAGGTACAATTGGGGATGCTGCAATTGGACTTAAAATCTTAAATAAAAAAATAGAATTTGATAAGAAAAGTGAAAAAATTTTAATTTCTCGATTCCATGTACCACAACCTAAAATTAATTTAGTTGAATTAATAAATAAAAAGGCAAATGCCTCAACAGACATATCTGATGGGTTAATAAATGATTTAAGCAATATTTGTGAATTTAGTAAATTAGGGGCCGAAATTGAATTTTCCTTAATTCCTAAATCTAAAGAAGTTAGAAAATTTCTTAAGAATTTTAAAAATTATGAAAAATTAATTCTAAATGGAGGAGATGATTATCAGATACTATTTACAGGTCCAGATGGTCTAGATTCTCATTTTAATGTGACAAAGATTGGTAGAATGACAAAAAATAAAGGAATAAAGATTATTGATAAAAATTTTACGAATTTACTAAAAGGTTATAACCATTCAATATGTTAAGCTTTATCTTGATATTTATATTAACATTTGGCATGTTCGCACATTATTTGATTAAGGATTCGGAGGAATAAATGGAAATAATTCACTTAATTATCGTATCTGGTTTATTGGCAGTTATTTATGGAGTGATAACTTCAATTTCAGTGCTCTCAGCAGACACCGGCAATGAAAAAATGCAAGAAATTGCTAAAGCAATTCAGGAAGGTGCTAGCGCTTATTTATCTAGGCAATATTCTACTATTTCAATTGTAGGTTTAGTAATACTCATTATTTCTTACTTTCTTCTAGGATTACAGGTTTCCATTGGTTTTCTAATTGGTTCCGTAATGTCTGGATTAGCCGGTTACATTGGAATGTTGGTTTCTGTAAGAGCTAATGTAAGAACAACTCATGCATCTTCTGTAAGTTTAGCAAATGGTCTTAGTATTGCTTTTAAGTCAGGTGCAGTTACTGGTATGCTTGTTGCTGGGCTGGCTCTTTTAGCTGTTTCTGTTTATTATTATATACTCACTAATATTTGGGTTCCTCAAAATGAAAGGGTGGTTATTGATGCTCTTGTTGCTTTAGGGTTTGGCTCTTCTTTAATATCCATCTTTGCAAGACTTGGTGGAGGTATTTTTACTAAAGGTGCAGATGTTGGTGGTGATTTAGTAGGTAAAGTTGAAGCTGGTATCCCAGAGGATGATCCAAGAAATCCAGCCACGATTGCAGATAATGTTGGAGATAATGTTGGAGATTGCGCTGGAATGGCAGCTGATTTATTTGAAACATATGCCGTAACTGTTGTTGCGACAATGGTACTAGCATCCATCTTTTTTGCAGGTAATGAAATAATGATGATTTACCCAATGGCTATATGTGGAGCTTGTGTAGTTACTTCAATTTTGGGAACATATTTTGTTAAGCTAGGAAAAAGCAAATCAATTATGGGCGCATTATATAAAGGATTCATAGCAACAGCTATCTTATCATTAATTATTTTGTATTTTGTTACTGGATATGTAATTGGATTTGATACCTCTATGACAGTTGATAACAATACTTTTAACGGCATGTCGTTATATATTTGTGGTGTTTTAGGCTTAGTAATTACAGGATTAATTATTTGGATAACAGAATATTATACTGGGGTAGATTATAGGCCGGTTAAATCAATTGCGAAATCTTCAGAAACTGGTCATGGTACAAATGTTATTCAAGGCTTAGCCATATCTATGGAATCAACAGCTTTACCAGCCCTTGTAATTGTTTTTGGAATTATCATTACATATTCTCTTGCAGGATTATTTGGAATTGCAATCGCTGTTACAACAATGCTTGCCTTGGCAGGAATGGTTGTTGCTCTAGATGCTTTTGGCCCTGTTACAGACAACGCTGGTGGTATAGCAGAAATGTCAGAGTTACCTGAAGAAGTAAGAAACACTACAGATGCTTTAGATGCAGTTGGCAATACAACAAAAGCCGTTACGAAAGGCTATGCAATTGGATCAGCAGGATTAGGTGCGCTTGTTCTTTTTGGCGCTTATACTGCCGATTTAGAATATTTTACCGCAAATGCAGATCAAGGAAGTTATTTTTATGGGGTAAATCCTGATTTTTCTTTATCTAATACATATGTAGTTGTAGGGCTTTTAGTTGGAGGAATGCTTCCTTATTTATTTGCCGCATTAGGAATGACTGCAGTGGGTAGAGCGGGATCAGCTATAGTTGAAGAAGTAAGGAGACAATTTAAAGAAAAGCCAGGAATTATGGAAGGCAATGATAAGCCAGATTATTCTGCAGCTGTTGATTTGCTGACAAAATCTGCTATTAAAGAGATGATTGTTCCTTCTTTACTACCACTTCTTTCACCAGTAATTCTTTTTTATTTTGTTAATTTTATTGCAACTAAAAGTGATGCTTTTTCAGCTTTAGGGGCTATGCTTTTAGGTGTTATAGTGACAGGTCTATTTGTTGCTTTATCTATGACTGCTGGTGGCGGAGCCTGGGATAATGCAAAAAAATATATCGAAGATGGAAATCATGGTGGAAAGGGTTCTGAGGCTCATAAAGCAGCTGTAACAGGCGATACGGTTGGTGATCCATATAAAGATACTGCAGGACCAGCTGTTAATCCTATGATTAAAATCACTAATATTGTTGCATTATTATTATTAGCAATTTTAGCTCATTAAAATAATTTAATAATTATTACAAATATACTAAATATATCTGTTAGTAATACTTTTATTACTAACGGATATTTTAGGTATGAAAAAGGCTAAATACGCAACTAATTATAAAAAAACTAAGGGAAGGCTATATTCAGAACCCGAGAGTGAGTACAGAAATCCTTTTCAAAGAGATAAGGATAGAATAATACATTCTGAACATTTCAGACTTCTTAAACATAAAACTCAAGTCTTTCTAGCTCACACAGAAGATTACTATAGAACAAGATTAACACATTCCTTAGAGGTCAGCCAAATTGCAAGAACTATAGCCAGAATTCTTAGTGTTGATGAGGATCTGGCTGAAGTTTTAGCTCTTTCGCATGATCTTGGGCATCCACCTTTTGCGCATTCAGGTGAAGAAGTTTTAGATGAATGTATGAAAGATTTTGGTGGATTTGATCATAATATTCAAACATTAAAAATTGTTACAAGTTTAGAAAAGAGATACCCTAATTTTAATGGATTGAATTTATCTTGGGAAACATTAGAGGGAATATTAAAACATAATGGACCGATAAAAGACTATAAAGCAAAATCACCTAAAGGATTTTTTATTAGCAGTTATATAAAGGGGCACGATTTAGAGATTCAAACATTCCCTGGTTTGGAAGCTCAAATTGCATCTCTCTCAGACGATATTGCTTATAATAATCACGATATAGATGATGGATTTAGGGCGAAAAAATTTAGAATTAAAGATCTATGTGAAATTGAGATAATTGATAGAATTTATCACGATATTATTTCTGAATATACAAATTTAGATGAATTTATGATTGTTCAAGAGATCGTAAGAAGATTAATAGGGTTTATGGTAAATGACTTAATATTAGAGACTCAAAAGAATCTAGATAATCTTAAGCCTAAAAAAGTATCGGATATTAGAAATCATGATAAGCCTATAGCTATGTTTTCAGACAATATGAAGTTTCAGGATAAAGAACTAAAGAATTTTTTAATTAAAAGAGTATATACTCATTCATCTATGGAAGCTGACAGAGATTTATCGAGAAAAGTTATTAAAGAGTTATTTAATTTCCTGATAGAAAACATTAATTTACTTCCTAATCACCTTAAAATTTTATGTCAGAATAATTCTAAATCTAACAATGCATATATTATTTGTGATTATATAGCATCTATGACAGATCGATCTGCTACAGCGAATCATGCAAAGATTATTAATAATCAAAAATTATAATGTTAAACAACAATGGATATTTTAAGCAAATATAGAAAGATTCTTACCAATGGTTTAAAGAAGGATTACCCTGACAACAATTTTAAAAATATTTCTTTTGAATTTCCAAGGGATAGAAGTCATGGAGATTTCTCAACAAACGCAGCTATGGTTTTATCTAAAAGATATAATTTAGATTTAGAAATTATATTTAATAATGTAGTCAAAATTTTTTCTGAAACTCACGATTTCACCAATATAGAAATAGCAAAATCTGGATTTATTAATTTTTTTATTAAAGATAGTATTCTTTATGAACTCTTAGCATCAATAATAAAAGAAGAAGAAAAATTTGGTAAAACAAATATAGGAAGAAATCAAAAAGTAAATGTTGAATATGTTTCCGCGAATCCTACAGGGCCTTTGCATGTTGGGCACACTAGGGGTGCCGTATTTGGTGATACCTTATCAAACTTACTTTCATTTGTAGGTTATGATGTTTGTAGGGAGTATTATATAAATGACTCCGGTGAGCAAATTACTAAATTAGCTAAATCTGTTTATATTAGGTATTTGCAATCTTTAGGCGAAACAAAGGAAGAAATTCAGGAAGGTTTTTATCCTGGCGAGTATTTGATTGAGCTTGGAGAGAAGTTAAAAAATAAATTTGGTTCTAAATTTAAAGATTCTAGCGAAGATGTTTGGTTAGAGTTATTTAAAAAAGAGTCAATAAATTTTGTAATGAACTTAATTAAAGAAGATTTAAATTCATTAAATATAAAGCATAATGTTTTCACTTCAGAAAAGAAACTCCTTAATGATAATAAGGTTGATAAAACTTTTAATCTTCTTAATGAAAAAAACCTTCTTTATGAAGGTATTACATCCCCTCCAAAAGGAAGCAATAAGGATGAATGGAGTGAGGTTAAGCATACTTTATTTAAATCTAAAGAATTTGGCGATGATGAAGATAGGGTTGTTAAAAAACATAATGGTGAATGGACATACTTTATGCCTGATATTGCCTATCATTTAGATAAATATGAAAGAGGGTATAAAAAAATTATTAATATCTTTGGCGCAGATCATTCTGGCTATATTAATCGAATGAAATCTGCTGTTAAGGCAATTTCAGATTCAAAAGCAGATTTTGAAATTAAAACATGCCAATTGGTAAGATTATCAAGATCTGGAAAACCAATAAAAATGTCTAAAAGATCTGGAAGCTTTATTACGCTTTCTGAGATAATTGATGAAGTTGGAAGTGATGCTGTTAGGTTTATGATGGTTTCTAGAAAAAATGATGCTCAGTTAGACTTTGATTTTGAGGTATTTAAAAATGAGAATAATGATAATCCAATTTTTTATATTCAATATGCACATGCTAGAATTTCATCGTTAATTAATAATGCTTCGGAAAAATTAAATATAAAAGAGATAGATGAATCAATTTCAGATTTAAATCTCTTAAAGAATATTAATGAAAGGAATATTATTATGTTACTTGCAAATTATCCAAAGATTATAGAACAATCAGCTTTATTTATGGAGCCGCACAGGATTTCCTTTTATTTAAGAGATTTATCGTCTGCATTTCATCAATACTGGAATTTAAAAGTGAATAACAAACGTTTAATTATATTAGATAAAGATAATATTGATTTATCGCTCTCAAGAATTACCTTGCTTAAATGTGTTGCAATAACAATTAGGTCAGGACTAGCAATACTTGGTATAAGGGCACTCAAAGAGCTTTAATGATGAATTTTAAAAGAATAATATATTTTCTACTCTTAATAGTAATTTTGTTAATTTCTTTCTCTATATATAAATTATTATTCACAAATAATAATGAAATATTAATTTTAACCTCCGATATTCCGATAAAGGAAAGCCCAATTAATGCCCCTGAAATGAAAGAACCGGATTCTATATCCTGCGTATATTCACTTTGGAAGTCAGATTCTGAATGCATAAATACTGAGGAACTATTAATAGAGAAAACTAAGAAAAAAGGCTTTTTTACTATTCGATACGCAACTTTTGATAATTATAAAAATGCTGAATTTCATATAAAAAAGCTAAGACAAATCGAAGAATTAAATGCATTTAAATTATCTATTGAAACAATTGAAAATAATAAGATTATAAGAATTAAAAAAGGGGATACTTTATCTAAAATAGCTAAAATATATAAGGTTCCTCTTAGAGATATAATCTTAGAGAATTCCATTAAAGATCCTGGAAAAATTAATCTTAACCAAAAATTAATAATTCCATTGAATGATAAATATCGAATCATAACTATGAATATCGATAATTATAAAAAAGCTAAGAAAATTTGTGATTTACTTCTAGATAATCAATTTACCTGTTTAATCAAATCACAATAATTGTTTTCATAACTATTTAATTATATTTATATAATAAATTATTGAAATATATAATTTTTCTTAATATTAATAATATAAAAAAACATTAAAAATGATTAAATAGTGTCTTTATAACTTTATAAACGCTATATATAGTATGTGAATTATCAATATGAAATGAACTTCCTAGTTGATTTAGAAGGTTTTGAAGGCCCTATGGATCTTTTATTATCTCTTGCAAGAGAGCAAAAAGTTGATCTTATGGAAATTTCAATTCTAGAATTAGCTAACCAATACCTTGATTTTGTTAATGAGCTTGATTCAAGGGATATCGAAATTGCGGCTGATTATTTAGTGATGGCAGCATGGTTGGCTTATTTAAAATCTAAATTATTATTACCTAATGAGGAAGAAGAGCCAGGCGCCGAAGAAATGGCTGCGATATTGGCCTTTAGACTTAGAAGATTAGAAGCCATGCGCGATGCTGGAAATAATTTGATGAATAGAAATAGAATTGGCGAAAAAGTTTTTAGAAGAGGAATGCCAGAAAACTCTGTAACAATTAGAAACTATACACAAAAAGATAGTATGTTCGATTTAATTAAATCTTATTCAGAAATTCGTAATAGAAATTATGTTGTTAATTGGTCACCAAAAGCATTACCGATATTATCAATGGAAGAAGCTAAAAATAGATTAGAATCTATGATTGGAATTTCTTTAGAATGGACTAACTTTTTAGATTTTCTTCCTAATTCTAAAGATTCTTCGGAAACCGCTATAGCTTACAGAAGGAGTTCTGCGGCTTCAATTTTTAGTGTTAGCCTTGAAATGTCTAAGCAAGGAAAAATTGAAATTAATCAGAATAAGAATTTTGGATCAATTAGGATTAAATACAAAGAATCTGAAGAAATTAAAGATAATAAGGAGATTAGTGCGTAATGAGAAAACAAGCTGGAAATATTGGAGATATTAATCTTGATTCAAACAATCAATTAAGAGTAATTGAAGCAATTTTATTTGCATCCTCTAATCCTGTCGATAAGAAAACTCTTTCAGAAAAATTACCAAATGATGCTGATATAGATAACCTCATCGCTAAACTTGAGGATTTGTATGAGGGAAGGGGTATGGAACTAAAGAAAGTTGGTAATAAGTACATTTTTAAGACTTCTTCCGATTTGTCTTTTATTATGCAAAGGGAATCTAACTCACAAAGAAAGCTATCAAGAGCAGCAATTGAAACTCTTTCTATTATCGCTTACCACCAACCGGCAACTAGGGCTGAAATAGAAGAAATTAGGGGGGTTTCAGTTTCTCCTGGAACAATAGATACCTTAATGCAAATGAATTGGATAAAAATTAAAGGAAGAAGAAAAGTTCCTGGCAACCCCCTTACTTATGGAACAACTGAAGAATTTCTAGTTCATTTCGACCTTGAGTGTATTAAAGATTTACCTGATATGCGTGAATTAAAATCTATGGGCTTATTAGATAATAATTTACCACCTGATCTTTATCCTGAAAATTCAATAAATGATGATAATGTTGCGCAAATTGATGATATAACTATTAATGAAGAATCTGGAGAATTATAATGTTTCCTAGTTGGTTACAAATTTTATTAGTTGTTTTATTGGCACTTATTTTTTTTGGTAGGGGTAAGATATCAGATTTTATGACAGATTTGGCTAGTGGAATTAAAAGTTTTAGAAAAGGCATTTCTGAAGAAGAAAACACCCCAATCGAAAAAGATGATCAAGATGACTAAATTTTAAATGTTTGATTTTAGTTTTAATGAGTTACTGCTTTTAAGTATCTTAATCATTATTTTTATAGGGCCTAAAGAATTACCAGCTGTATTACGCTCAATTCATCGTTTTTTTTCTAATTTATGGATGTATTCAAAAGAGATTAGAACATCAATTGAATCATTAGCAAATGATGTTGATATAGAAAATTACGATGATATTAAGTCAATTAAGAAAGAACTTGATAATGTTTCCAAAGAAACAAAAGATCCTAATAAAGAAATTTAATAATATTTATGAGTGAAGATAATATAGAAAGCTCCAAAGCCCCTTTAATTGAACACTTTATTGAACTTAGAAAAAGAGTTTTAAGATCAATAATAGTTTTAGCGATATCTTTTATTGCATCATTTATCTTTTCTCAAGATATCTACTTATTTCTTGTAAGCCCGTATATTGATGTGATGGGCTCAGAAAGCCAAATGATTTTTACTGCTCCACAAGAGTTTCTATTAGTTAAATTAAAGATCGCGCTATTTGGCGGTTTATTGATATGTTTTCCGTATTTTTCTTTGGAACTATATTCATTTATATCTCCTGGATTATATAAAGATGAAAAAATTGCAATGGCGCCTTATTTTATTTTTTCACCTATATTGTTTTTTATAGGCAGCTTGCTCGTCCATTATATAATTATGCCGCTTGCGCTTAATTTTTTTGCTAATATGCAAATTACCAATAGTTCCTCAAATATTACGGTTTTAATGCTCCCAAAAGTAAGTGAGTATTTAAATTTAATCACATCTTTAATTATTGCGTTTGGACTTTGTTTTCAGTTACCAGTTTTACTTTCTTTATTGGCCAGAGTTGGATTCGTTAATTCTGATTATTTGAAGAAAGGGAGGAAGTATGCAATTGTGATTGTTTTTCTAATCGCTGCCTTTTTAACACCTCCTGACCTTATAAGCCAAATTGGCCTTGCTATACCAACATTAATTTTATATGAGATTTCTATTTTAATTGTTTCTATAATAGAAAAGAAAAGGGATAATAATTAGTAACAATAATTTTTAATTAAATATATGCACAATATAAATAAAATAAGAGAGAACCCTAAAGCCTTTTCCGAAGGTTGGATGCGCAGAGGTCTTGATATTAATATTGATGAGATTTTATCTATTGATAAAGAATTAAGACTAAATATTACTAAGATTCAAGAGCTTCAACAGAAAAGAAACAGCATTTCTGAAGAGGCAGGAAAAGCTAAATCACAAAACGATGAAAAAAACTTTTCTAAACTAAATAATGAAGTACAAGATATTAAAAAATCTATATCTGAGTTAGAGGATATTAAATCTAAGATTAATATTAAGTTGAACGATTTTTTATCTTCCTTGCCTAATTTACCTTCTGATGATCTTCCGGTGGGTAATGACGAAAGCTCAAATATAGAGATAAAAAAATCAGGAAAAATTATTGTTAATGATAATATTCCTCATTACGAAATAGCCGAGAACCTTGAAGGTTTAGATCTTGAAACTGCGGCAGAATTATCAGGTTCAAGATTCGCAATAACTTCAGGTAATATTGCTAAATTAGAAAGGGCTTTATCTAATTTTATGCTTGATACTCATGTCAATGAACATGGCTACCAAGAGATCAATGTTCCTTATTTAGTAAAAGAAGATGCTATGTACGGTACTGGACAATTGCCAAAATTTGCCGAGGATCAATACAAGACAGACGATGATATGTGGTTAATTCCAACTGCTGAAGTTCCTTTGACTAACTTGGTAAGGCAGAAAGTACTTAATGAAGAATCTTTACCTCTTCGGTATACGGCTTTTACTGAGTGTTTTAGGAAGGAGGCGGGTGCAGCCGGTAAGGATACTAAGGGTTTAATAAGGTTACATCAATTTCCGAAAGTGGAATTAGTTAGTATCACAAAACCAGAAGATTCAAATAAAGAGCTTGAACGGATGTTAGAATGTGCAGAAAAAATACTAAAATTACTAGAGCTTCCTTATAGAGTAGTCCTTCTTTCAACTGGAGATATTGGCTTTTCTTCATATAAGACATACGATTTAGAGGTATGGTTTCCTTCTGAAAAAAAATACAGAGAAATTTCATCTTGTTCAAATTGCTTGGATTTTCAAGCCCGTAGAATGAACTCTAAATTTAAAAATAAACTTACTAAAAAGAATGAATTTCCTCACACTTTAAATGGTTCGGGTGTTGCAGTTGGGAGGGCGCTAGCGGCTATTTTAGAAAATTATCACGATTCATCTGGAAGTTTGAACATACCTAAAGTGCTCCAAGTATATATGGGTAATAAAAAATCAATTAAACTGTGAGTATTTTTATATTTGATCTTTTCTTATAACAAGACTATTGATCTTTAATACTGACTAAGAGGAAAAAATGGAAAATACATTCGTACTAGCACAATCATCAGGTGGTTTTTTTGTTCAAATTATTCCACTTATATTAATTTTTGCAATTTTTTGGTTTTTAATTATTCGTCCT
>JAZAJI010000010.1:0-19353 GCA_036230365.1 Pseudomonadota bacterium | reverse complement strand
CTTTGGAATAAATCGGCTTTTTTGTAAGGATCATTCTTTGACCATAGTTCTGCAGCTTCTTTGTTATCAACATCTATAACAATTAAGCTTCCAATCATAGCATCTTCTTCTGAGAGGAATGGCCCTGCAAATTTTACAACATTAGTCTCAGCGACATACTTTAAATGCTCTTCTCTATTTTGCATTCTTGTTTCAATTGAATTTTCTTTATCTATACAAACTAAACAATAAAGCATTATTTTTCTCTCCTGATTGGTCTTGATAATAGGTCATCAATTATTTCATCAAGCGACCTTTTTCTCTCTATTAAATCATTAACCGCATTTGTTATTGGCATTTCAACGCCAAGTTTTTTTGATAATTTGTCAATAGCTTTCGCTGAATACATTCCTTCAGCAATGGAAGATAAACCGTCAGTTGCCTCTTCTGCGCTAAGTCCTTTTCCTAATTTTATTCCTAAAGAAAAATTACGAGAAGTAATAGAATTACATGTTAGCAATAAATCGCCCATTCCAGAAAGTCCTGATAATGTTTCTTCTTGGCCTCCCAATGCAACAGCCAAACGATTTATTTCAGAAAACCCTCTTGCTATAGTTGCTGCTCGGGCGCTATCACCTAGATTTTGTCCTTCTACAACACCTGCAGCTATGGCGATAACATTTTTAGTGGCACCACCAATTTGAGCACCTACAACGTCTTCGCTTAAATATGGTCTAAATGTTGGAAGACTTATACTATCAGCAATATTTTTACCTATAGATAAATCTTTGCATGCTAAGGTGACAGCAGTAGGTTTATTGTTTACTACATCGATTGCAAAACTTGGTCCTGAAAGTATAGCTAAAGGATTTTTAGGTATTATGCTTTCCGTTATTTCGTTCATTAAACTTAATGTCTTAGTTTCTATTCCCTTAGAACACAAAACGACAGGAATTGAATCATTAAGATTGTCCTTTATTTCTTCCAATACACTTCGCATGAATTGAGATGGGGTTACCATTAAAAGTAAATCGCAATTTATCACATTATCAAGATTGTTTTGGGCAACTATAAGTTCAGAAAGTTTAACATTGGGTAAATAAAGAGTATTTTCGTTTAAAGTATTGATGCTTTTTACCACATCATCTTCTCGAGCCCATAAATTTATTTGATTTCCTTGTCGGCTAATTACTTCTGCTAAAGCTGTCCCCCAGGCTCCAGCGCCAATAATTGAAATACTTGTATATTTCTTAATTTGTTCCATTTAGTTTTACCTCTTCAAGAGGCCATCTAGCTTTCGCTGAAATATCCATGCTGTCCGAAATACCCCTTGAAAGCCTTAAGCAACCAGCCCAAGCTATCATAGCAGCATTATCTGTGCAAAGCTCTATAGGTGGAGATATGAAATTCATATTATTTTTACTAGCTAATATTTTTAACCCCTTGGATACTTCTCGATTTGCGGCCACTCCACCAGAGGCTACTAAATTTTTAATATTTAAATTAGGATTAACTTTTCTTGCCATTTCAATAGATTTTTCAGTTCTATCAATAAGACAATCAATAATAGCTTTTTGGTAAGATGCAGCCAGGTCTTCCATGGTCCCTTTGTCTATTGGCTCTAGTGATCTAGATAATTTAATCAGAGCTGTTTTTAGTCCTGAAAAAGAAAAATTACAATTATCTTTACCCCTTAATGGTCTTGGTAAATCGAAAGCATCATCTTTACCCTCTTTTGCAAGTTTTTCTAAAGCAGGTCCCCCAGGATAACCTAGGCCCATGAATTTTGCCCCTTTATCAAAGGCCTCTCCTGCAGCATCATCAAGAGTTGTGCCAAGTTGAGTATAATGTCCAAGTTCTTCAACTATAAGAAGTTGACTATGGCCTCCAGAAATTAACAAAAGAATAAAAGGGTATTTGATATCATTAGTTAATAAAGGCGTTAGTGCATGTCCCTCAAGATGATTAACAGAAATAAGAGGAATCCTAGTTGAAAGAGATAAACCTTTTGCATATGTAAGGCCTACAATTAAACCGCCAATAAGTCCTGGCCCTGTGGTTACAGCTATTCCATCAATATTAGTAAGATTTTTATTAGACTCTAAAAGCGCTTCATCAACTAAGGAATCTAGATATTCAATATGAGAACGTGAGGCAATTTCAGGTACAACCCCGCCATAAGGAGAGTGCTCATCGGTCTGGCTAATCACTTTATTAGATAAGATTTCGCCTTTGTTACTTTGATTGAGTGCAACAACAGCAACAGCAGTCTCATCGCAGCTTGTTTCAATTCCAAGAACAGTAAATTTTTTTTCTTTAGTAATTTATTGCTCCCTTCTAACTCTATATTTTCCTCCAACTCCATCAATCTTAAGGAGAAAACTTCCTAAAGCTGCAGATGTAATTCTTACTTGTTTTCCTTTTAGGTCTTTAGGGCCTCTATAGGGAGTTGAATCAATTTGTTTCCATGTTTGCCCGTTTTCAAGTTCAATTTTAATTTTGCCATAACTCAACCAATAATTATTAAGTATTTTTGAAGAAATTGAATTTAAGTCTTTATTTTCAAATCCCTTTATGGGGTTAACTGTTTGGAGAATTCCAAAATTACCTTCTTTCTCAAGTCTTTCAATTTTTTCAATCTCTTTAACTCTTTCAGTTTTTTCAAGCCTGACAATGGGGAAAATAGATTCTAAATTACTAGCGTTTTCTTCAAAACATTTTAACTTTTCTTCTGAAGAAAGTTTATCTGAACAATTAACTATTTCAGCTATTGCATTAATTTCTTCTTTGCTAAGCGCAAAGCAAAGATTTGGTAGTAGTATTAAAATTATAAAAAGATTCTTTTTCATTTTTTTACAAGGTTAACTTTTATAAACTTAAGCATTATATAGAATAAGTAATTAATTGGTGTAATTTAATTTATTAATTAAAAAAAATGAGAAATTTAAAGAATATATTCATAGGGCTATCTTTTTTATTCGTAGCCACACTAAATATCGGTAATTTATTGGCGAAAGATAATTTTGCTCAAACAAATAATGCAAATATCGAAATACTTTTCAATGATACATTTATTGAATCTGACCAGGAATTTATTGCTGCTATTAAATTTACTTTGACCCCAGGTTGGCATATTTATTGGAAGAATCCAGGAGATTCAGGTCTTCCTCCGGAAATTAATTGGAAATTACCAAAAGGATTAGAGGTTAAAGAAATTTTATGGCCTGTTCCTGAACTAGCTTCATTAGACCCATTAACTAGTTACGGATATTATGATGAATTAGTTTTACCAATAAGATTTATTGCAGGTGAGGATTTTTCTTTTGACCAAAACTTTTCAGCTTTTATAAGTTTTTTGATTTGTGATGATATATGTATTCCCGAAGATACAAATATTAGTGTTAATTTTTCTAAATCTAATCAAATTAATTCTAAAGAAATTATTAATCGATGGATCAAAAGATTACCTGAGCAAGCATCTTTCAAAGTAAACGCCTTTTTAACAGATGAAACATTTAAAATTTCTTGGGATGATCCTAGAATTTTACAAAGCGCCTTCTTTTATCCTGAACAAGGTGGATTAATCAATTATAGCTCTGAACAAATATTTGTAACTCAGAATGGTGAATCATCATTATTAATTGATAGGCCGGAAAATTTTCGCGAAGAAAATAATATTGTTTCAGGTATTTTAGAATTATCGACCCAAAACAAAAAAAATTATTATGAGGTAAGCTCTAATATTGAGCAAGTTTCTTTTATAGAGGTCAATAAGGATAAAGGATTAAATTTTTTTATAGCAATATTCTTAGCATTTATTGGAGGAATTATTCTGAATGCTATGCCATGTGTTTTTCCTGTAATTGCATTAAAAGTGATGTCTCTGGTTAATGAATCTGGGAAAAGTAATAGCTGGAAACATGGATTAGTTTTTACTTTAGGTATTGAAGTATCAATGCTTATTTTATTATCAGCAACACTTCTTGTTAAAAATCTCGGTCAATTTGTTGGATGGGGTTGGCAACTGCAGTCAAGCTTGATGTCTAGTTTATTGGCTCTGCTATTTTTTGTTTTAGGTATAATTTTTATTTCCAGAATAGAGTTTGGGAATTTTATGACTAGGTTGGGAAATATTAATGTTAACAAATCAGGTTATTCAAATTCTTTTTTATTAGGCTTTTTAACAGTGATTGTTGCCACACCATGTACAGGACCATATATGGGAGCTGCTATTGGCTGGGGAATATCTCAACCAATAATAATTTCAGCTTTAATATTCTTGTCTTTAGGTTTCGGAATTGCATTTCCTACTTTTTTACTTTCTATTCTGCCTAAAGGCATTAATTTTTTACCGAAGCCTGGCCCTTGGATGGAGAATGTAGCAAGGTTTATGGGAGTTCCAATGTTCTTGACTTCGTTATGGTTAAGCTGGGTTGTTTATAGGCAGACAGGATTAGAAGGAATTATTGTATTATCTTTTGCAGCCCTAGCAATTCTTATTGCTTTCATAATGTTAAAAACTTCTTCAAGTAAGACCAATCGAATTGGATTGCCCGTTATAGCTTTAAGTTTTCTAATAACTATTATTTTTGTACCTGACCAAACAACCAATAATAATCAAGATATTGATTTTGGTAAAAGGTGGTCTGCTGAAAAAGTTAAACAATTAAGAGAAGAAGAGAAAAGAATTTTACTAAATTTTACTGCTGACTGGTGCCTTACATGTAAAGTTAATGAAAGACTTGTTTTTAATTCTGAAGATTTTGTAAAACTTGTTGAAAGCGGGGAAATTGAGTATTTAATTGCTGATTGGACAAAATATGATCCAAACATAACAGCTGAATTAGAAAAATATAAAAGAGCAGGGGTTCCCCTTTATTTATATTGGGACGAAGGATCAGATGAAGTAAAAATTCTTCCTTCGGTCTTAACAAAAAGCATTTTATATGATCATCTAAAATTATAATTTTTGAATAGGAAAATAATTGGCTGCATATAAAAATCTTAAGATTGAAAAGGAAGGCGGCATCGCACATGTTTCTTTAGATAGGGGTGATGGGCGTAATGCTTTATCTTACTCTTTAATGAAAGAGCTTACTGATTGTGCAAATGAATTAAGCTCTAATACCGAAATAAATTGTATTGTACTTTCCGGAGAGGGGGATTCATTTTCCGTTGGCGCGGATTTAAAAGATAAGGGCTTTCTTAAGGGTAATAAATCTAGTTTAGAAAGACGTGAGGCATTTAAAGTTGGCCCCGATATGTGCCAAGCTTGGGAATCTTTAGAGCAAATAACAATTGCCTCAATAGAGGGTTATTGTTTAGGCGGAGGTTTGGCTCTAGCAGTAGCATGCGACTTTCGTATATCTTCACAAGATGCTATTTTTCGGTTACCTGAGATTCCGTTAGGGATGAATATGAGTTGGCAATCTAATCCAAGAATTAATGCATTAATTGGCCCAGCAAGAACTAAAGAGCTTGTTATTCTTGGCGAAGAAGTAATTGGTGAAAAAGCGTATGATTGGGGCTTAGTTCAAAAAATTTGTGATAAAGGTAAAGCTTTGGAGGAATCAAATAATTTAGCTAAAAAAATTATTAAATTACCCCCATTAGCAGTAAGAATGTCAAAGGTATCTATCAATGCTGCAGCTAATGCACTGAATTATAATTCAAGTTATATGGATAGAGATCAATATTTATTAACGGCTTTTACCGAGGATAGGGAAGAAGCTATAAAAGCATTTTTTGAGAAGAGAGACCCAGATTTTAAAGGGAAATAATATTAAATTAGGAGATAAGTTATGTCAGGAAGAGTAGAAGGAAAAATGTCATTTGTGACTGGGGCAGCACAAGGCTTAGGAGAGGCGATAGCCTATATGCTAGCCAAGGAAGGATCAAAAGTAGTTTTAGCTGATATTAATATAGAAAAACTAAAGACTGTTGAAGAAAGAATTAATGGTGATTTTCCTGATAGTGCCTTTTCTTTAGAATTAGATGTTACATCTGAAAACCAGTGGAAAAAAACATTATCACAAGCACAAGAAATGATGGGCGGAATAAATATACTTGTTAATAATGCAGGAATTGGCGGCGGTTCAACAGTTGAGGAAACAGATTATGAAACTTTTAAGGAGGTAATGACTGTTGATACGGATTCTGTCTTTTTGGGATGCAAATATGCTATCCCAATCATGAAAAACTATTCTCCAGGCTCTATCATAAACACATCTTCAATTTCTGGTTTGATAGCAGGTCATAACATGGCGGCGTATAATACAGCAAAAGCTGGTGTATGGATGCTAACTAAATCAGTTGCTTTGCATTGTGCCCGAGCAGCTTATAATATTCGATGTAATTCAATTCATCCTACATTTATAGATACGCCAATTTTAGATGCTATGGTTGAGCGCTCCAAACGAGAAAAAGAAGATGTTATGATGAAACTTGCAAGGCAGGTTCCATTAGGTAAAGTGGGAGAGCCCGATGATGTTGCTTACACAGTTTTATTTTTAGCCAGCGATGAATCTAAATTCATTACTGGAGCAGAGATAAAAATTGATGGCGGCATCAGTGCTATGTAGTAAAAAGGTTTAGTCTATGAGAATTTTTTTAATTATAATATTATGTATTTTTTCTTCACAAGGATATTCTAACAATATGCAACTTTCAGGAATAGATATTAGTCAATTTGACGATAATTATAGGCCTCAGGATAGTCTTTATGACTATGTTAATAATAATTGGTTATCAAAAACCGAAATACCAGACGATCAAATTGGATGGGGTTCTTATATGACTCTAAGAGAGGAATCTCTAAAAAACCAATATGATTTAATAGAAGGTCTTATGAAGGATCAAAAGAATTTATCTTCATCTTCAGAAGAAGGGAAAATACTAAATCTATATTTAAGTTATATGAATAGAGAATTACTTAATGAGCTTGGTTCTAGTCCATTAAAAAAAGATATTAATGAAATAAAAAATCTAAAATCCATTGATGATATATGGAAATATTTTGCTTTATCAGTTAGGAAAGGACTTGGTGCCCCATTATATTTTGCTGTTTATGATGATCTAAAGGATCCCTTAAATTATACAATTTATTTTGGTCAATCTGGGCTAGGCCTTCCTGATAGAGATTACTATTTATTAGATCAACCTCACTATATTAAAGGACGAGAAGAGTATCCAAAACATCTAGAAAATTTATTTTCTCTTTCAGGAATAGATAATGCGAAAGAAAGAGCAAATAATGCTTTTAAAATTGAAACTAAAATTGCTGAAATTCAAATTAGTAGAACAGAACGAAGAGATCCTGAAAAAACATATAATCCAAGAAACCGTAAAGAGTTAAATAAGATAAGCGATGGAAAATTTGATTATTGGCTAACAAATTTAAGTATAGATTCATATAATAGGTACATCATAGAATCTCCAGAATACTTATTAAAGCTTTCCTCTGTTATTGAAGAGTTTTCTATTGAAGAGTGGAGAGATTATTTTCTTACAAGATTGCTAAAAAGTTCTTCCGGTTATTTATCAGATGAATTTGTAGATGAATCTTATAGGTTTTCTAAAATATTAACAGGGCGTGAAGAAACGCCATCATTATGGAAACGAAGTGTAGGGCTTGTAAATGGCATGTTAGGTGATGCGTTAGGAAAGATTTATGTTAAATACCATTTCCCGCCTGAATATAAACAGAGAATGGTTAAGTTAGTTGATAATCTTTTAGAGTCTTACAGGATAGGAATAGAAGATTTAGAATGGATGAGTGAGAAGACTAAAGAAAAGGCTCTCATAAAATTAGAAAAATTAAATGTAAAAATTGGTTATCCTGAAGTGTGGGAAGATTATGAAGGCTTAGAATTTTCTTCATCAAATCTTTATGAAAATATGAAAAATGCATCAGAGTTTGGTTTTAAGGATGCTTTAAAAAAACTTAGTGAAAAAGTTGATAGAAGAAAATGGGCTATGTCCCCACAAACAGTAAATGCTTACTTTAGCCCCACTAAAAATGAGATTGTTTTTCCTGCCGCATATCTACAACCACCCAATTTTTTCCCTGAAGCAGATGATGCAGTTAATTATGGTGCAATTGGTATAACTATTGGGCATGAAATTAGCCATGCATTTGACGACAAAGGCTCACAATTTGACGGTGATGGGAATTTAAAAAATTGGTGGACCAAAGAGGATAGAGAAATCTTTGAATCAAAAACAAAGAAATTGGCAGATCAATATTCTTCTTATGAAATAACTCCTGGTAATTTCCTAAATGGTGAATTTACTTTAGGTGAAAATATTGCTGATTTAGGCGGTGCCGTATCTTCATTTAGAGCCTATAAAATTTCTCTTGAAGGAAATGCCTCTCCTGTTATTGATAATTTAACAGGTGAGCAAAGATTTTTTATGGGATCAGCCCAAGCAGATAGAGTTAAATTTAGAAAAGAAATAGATGCTATGCGTGTAGCCACAGACCCTCATTCTCCTGCTAGATATCGTATTGATGGGGTATTTATTAATATGCCGAGCTTTCATAAAGCCTTTAATACTCAAAAAGGCGATAAGATGTTTAGAAATAAAGATGATATTATTAAAATTTGGTAGTAAGACTAGTTCATGAATTCTTTATATTTTTTGATAGATGCAATTTTAGACTTATACTCTTGGGTTGTCATTATTGCGGTTATTTTTAGCTGGCTTATTGGCCTTGGTATAGTTAACCGATCTAATCAATTGGTTGCAATAATCCATGAGGCAGTTTGGAAATTGACTAACCCATTATTTAATTATGTAAGAAGATATCTCCCAAATTTAGGCGGGATAGATATTTCACCAATTATAGTTTTATTAGCTATTTTCTTTTTAAGGTCCTTATTAAGAGAATATTGGCCTATTAATTTTTAGGAAAATTTATGCCAGCAAATATTATTGATGGAAAAGAATTTGCAAGTAGATTGAGAGTAAAGATTTCTGAATCAGTTTCAGATCTTAAAGATTCTCATAATATAATTCCTGGCCTAGCAGTAGTTTTAGTCGGAAATGATCCTGCAAGTGAAATTTATGTAAGAAACAAAGGTATACAAACTAAAGAAGCAGGTATGAATTCTTACGAATTTAAAATGTCCGAAGATACCTCTGAAGAAGAGCTATTGTCCAAGGTTGAAGAATTAAATAATAATTCAGATGTAAATGGTATACTTGTTCAGTTCCCGGTTCCCAATCACATAAGTCAACAAAAGGTAATAGAGACCATATCGCCTAAAAAAGATGTTGATGGCCTTCATCCGATAAATTCTGGATATTTAAATAGCGGATTAGATGGTCTTGTTCCATGTACACCCAAGGGTGCTTCAATATTAATTAAGTCAAGCGCTGACAAACTTGAGGGTAAAAATGCGGTTATCATAGGCCGGTCTAATTTGGTTGGTAAGCCTGTTGCCCAATTATTATTGAAAGAACATTGTACTGTTACTATTTGTCATTCTAAATCTAAAGATCTTCAAGATATTGCCGCAAGTGCAGATATTTTGGTTGCAGCCGTGGGAATTCCTGAATTAGTTAAAGGAGATTGGATAAAACCTGGAGCAACCGTAATTGATGTTGGAATTAATAGAATAGATGCTCCCGAAAAAGGCGAAAATAAAACAAGATTAGTTGGAGATGTTGATTTTGAGGCCGCAAGCAAGGTTGCTGGGCATATAACTCCTGTACCCGGAGGCGTAGGGCCAATGACAATAGCATGTTTATTGTTGAATACCCTTAATGCATTTTGTGAACAAAACGGTTTTGAAAAACCTAGTATTAATATTTAATCTTTTTTTAGCAGCTTTAGTCTTAAGGCATTCAGCTTAATAAAGCCTTCTGCATCAAATTGATCGTAAACATCATCTTCTTCAAAAGTAACATGTTCCTGTGAATATAAAGATGAATCTGAAGATCTGCCAACTACTGTAGTGTTTCCCTTATAAAGTTTTAATCTAACTTTTCCAGAAACATTCTTTTGACTTTCATCTATTAACGCTTGAAGCATTTCTCTTTCAGGAGAAAACCAAAAACCATTATAAATCAATTTTGCGTATTTTGGCATTAGCTCATCCTTAAGATGACAGGCTTCCCTGTCTAAAGTTATTTGTTCAATACCCCTATGAGCAGCTAAAAGGATTGTTCCGCCAGGCGTTTCGTAAATTCCTCTTGATTTCATTCCTATGCTTCTATTTTCAACTAAATCGAGTCTTCCAATGCCATTATTGCCACCTAATTCATTTAATTCCGTAAGAACTCCTTCTGGGGATAAAGATTTTCCATCAATCGCAATAGCATCGCCATTTTCAAATTCAATCTCTATGTATGTTGCTTTATCAGGAGCATTTTCTGGTGAAACAGTTCTTTGATATACATCTTCAGGACACTCTTTTGACGGGTCTTCTAATAATTTACCTTCTGATGAGGTATGTAAAAGATTAGCATCTACGGAATATGGATCTTCGCCCATATTATCCTTAGTAATAACAATTTGATTCTTTTCAGCAAATTCAATTAATTTTTTTCTAGAGTTTAAGTCCCATTCTCTCCAAGGTGCGATAACTTTTATATCAGGATTTAATCCGTAATAAGCAAGTTCAAATCTTATTTGATCATTACCTTTTCCCGTTGCGCCATGACAAACAGCATCAGCCCCGACTTCTTTGGCAATCTCAATTTGTCTTTTTGCAATTAAGGGTCTGGCTATAGCTGTCCCTAAAAGATATAAGCCTTCATAAAGGGTGTTAGCCCTAAACATTGGGAATACATAATCTTTAACAAACTCATTCTTTAGGTCTTCTATAAATATTTCTTTAACGCCTAAAGCCTCAGCCTTTACCTTTGCCTCTTCCAATTCTGCACCTTGACCAAGATCCGCACTAAAAGTGACAACTTCACAATCATATTTTTCTTGAAGCCACTTTAAAATTACAGATGTATCAAGTCCGCCTGAATATGCGAGGACTACTTTCTTTATATTTTCTTCGGTACCCATTTCTATCTCAAAAACTTTATAATGGTCGTATACGCTCACTTTCAAGTTTTGCAAGTTCTTTTTTATATCTTATAGATGCTTTTTCCTTTTCGGTATCACTTTTTAATTGACCACACGCTGCAGAAATATCTCTTCCCCTTGGCATTCTGATGGGACTTGCATACCCGCCACGATTTATTATATCAGAAAATCTTTCAATTTGTTCCCAGTCTGAGCATTCGTATGATGCACCTGGCCAAGGATTAAAAGGAATCAAATTTATTTTAGAAGGTATACCAGATATTAGCTTTACAAGGTCACGAGCTTCCGCTTCACTATCATTTATTCCTTTCAACATTACATACTCAAATGTAATTCTTTTTGAATTTTTGACTCTTGGATAATTTTTACAAGCATCCAGAAGTTCTTCGATCGGATATTTTTTGTTTATTGGAACCAACTTATCCCTTAAATCATTATTTGTTGCATGTAATGATATTGCTAACATTGAACCAATTTCATTCCCGGCATCTTCAATTTTTGGAACAATTCCAGAAGTAGATAGAGTTATTCTTCTTTTAGATATTGATAGACCCGCATCATCAGAAAACACTTGAATTCCACTCTTTACATTATCAAAGTTATATAAGGGCTCGCCCATCCCCATCATAACTATATTGGTTATATCCCTTTTTTCTTTCTTCCATTCATTAAGTGAATCTTTTGCAATCATTATTTGATTAATAATTTCATGAGAGGTTAAATTTCTAACAAGCCTTTGTGTACCTGTATGACAAAAGGTACAATTAAGCGTGCAGCCTACTTGACTAGAAACACATAAAGTTCCTCTGTCGCCATCTGGTATAAACACGGTTTCTATTTCCGAGTTATCAAGAAATTTAATTAGCCATTTTTGTGTTCCATCTGAAGAAATTTCATTTTTGCTTATTATAGGTCTATCAAGATTATATTTCTTAGATATTTCGGTTCTAAAGGTTTTTGAAAGATCAGTCATTTCATCAATGGATTGAGCGCCTTTTACATACATCCAATTCCATATTTGGTTAACTCTCATATTTATTTGCTTTTCAGGAACTTCCATAATTCCCATAACGCTTTTTAATTCTTCACGATTTAGACCTGATAGACTTTCCATTAGTTCGATCCTCCAGGCATATCGGGGCGATTAGAAAAGTTTCCTAATGACTTAACCCTGTCATACATAACAATCGCACCAGCAATTTGAACATTCAAACAGAACTTAGTTGGAATCTTTATAACATATTTACATTCCTTCAGAATTTCTGATGAAAGCGATCCTTTTTCTGGGCCTAAAATATATGCAGCTTGTCGAGGGTGATGGAAAGTAGGTAAATCTAATGCATCTTCAGTGAGCTCAACACCTACTAACTGGCACTTATCAGGTAGTTTCATATCGCTTGGAGTATCCCAGTCATACCAAGGTAAATGATTTGGAGCCTTTGATGTGTCTGATTTACCTTCACGCACTGAATAATGTGCAGAAATAGTAAATATAAATTTTGCACCAAACGCATGAGCAGATCTAACCAAATTACCCATATTCATAGGTTTTGATATACCTTCTGCCCCGAATCCAAAATATCCTCTCATAAATATAGCCATAATCGAGTAAATTGAGATGAGCAAGTATCTTTTTAAATTCTTGGCGTTATCTTTTTTTAGGTTTAAACATAAATAAGGAATTTTAGGAGGTATTTATGAAAGCTCTATTATGTAAAGAATATGGCCCACCAGAAAGTTTATCTTATGAAGAAATAGATGATCCAGAAATTAAAGATGGCCATGTTTTAGTTGATATTTACTCGGCTTCAGTAAATTTTCCAGATGTATTGATGATTGAAGATAAATATCAATTTAAACCACCTCTTCCTTTCCCTCCAGGAGGTGAATCTTCGGGCATAATTACTGAAATAGGCTCAGGGGTTTCAGGATTTAATGTTGGTGATAGAGTTATTGTTTCTTCAGGCTTTGGAAGTTTTGCAGAAAAAATCTTAGTTGATCCAGATGCTTTAACTATTATTCCAGATCAAATGGACCATAACACCGCTTCAGCATTTCTTATGACTTATGGAACGTCTCACCATGCATTAAAAGATCGAGCAGATATCAAAGAAGGGGAATCCCTTTTGGTATTAGGCGCTGCTGGGGGAGTTGGGCTAGCAGCTGTTGAGCTTGGAAAGGCTATGGGTGCCAAAGTTATTGCTGCCGCTTCATCAGAAGAAAAATTAAAAACATGTATTGAACATGGCGCGGATGAAACTCTTTTATACCCATCAGGGAGTATGGATAGAGAGCAACAAAAAAAACTTTCTGATGAAATAAAAGAGCTTTCTGGCGGTTGGGGAGCAGATGTTATTTATGATCCAGTTGGTGGTGATTATGCAGAACCTGCTTTAAGAGCTACTGCATGGGAAGGCCGTTATTTAGTTGTAGGCTTTGCGGCAGGCGATATACCAAAGATACCTTTAAATCTTGCCTTATTAAAAGGTTGTCAGATTGTTGGAGTCTTTTGGGGTGCCTTTAAGGGCCGTGAAGTTGACTTACACAATGCCAATGTTCAAGAGTTAATAAAAATGTATGAGAAAGGCCTCTTAAAGCCACATATATCATCTGTATATAGTCTTGAAGATGGGGCTCAAGCAATTAGAGATCTCGCTGATAGAAAAGCAAAAGGTAAAGTTGTAGTTCAGGTTAGAGCTGAATAGTTTGAATTTTCTAACAAAATTTCTTTCTAGCCTACCAAACAATCTTCAAGGAGCTTTCTGGCTCGCATCTTCAGTTTTCGCTTTTACAGCTATGGCCACATTAGCAAAACATTTAGGCAATGATTTTCATGCATTCCAAATCTCTTTTTTTCGTTCATTTTTTAGTCTAATTGTTATTACACCTTTTCTTATTAGAGCTGGGGCAGAACAAGGTGGAGTTAAAACCCAAGTTCCTCTTCTTCAGGTTGTAAGGGGTACAGTCAGTGCACTTGGAATAATGATGGGATTTTATGCAATAGTGAATATGCCATTAGCTGATGCTCAGGCAATAAGGTTTTCAAGTTCCCTCTTCCTTGTTCCTTTAGCAGCCATATTTTTGAAGGAAAGAATAGGAATAAGAAGAACAGTAGCTACATTGGTTGGTTTCACAGGCGTCCTTATAATGCTTAATCCTGATGGACAATATAATTTAGCATCCTTTATGGCTTTAGGAGCTGCCTTCGCATTCGCATTTGCGGCAATTCTTGTAAATATTGTTTCGAAATATGACAAACCCGTAACTCTAATGTTTTACTCAAATATAATTAGCGTCCTTATTATGATAGTTCCTGCTTTATTATTTTGGGAAACGCCGGATGGACAACAATTGGTTCTAATTTTTATTATGGCAATATGTGCCTCTATCGCTCATAACTTTTTCATTAGAGCTTATGCTATTGGAGAGGCCTCTGTTATTGCACCTATTGATTATATAAGATTATTATTCAGCGCAGCTGTTGATTTTTTAATTTTTGGAATTATCTTTGGTATCAACACCCTGATAGGGTCAGCTATTATTATTTTAACAACTCTGTACATATTAAGAAGAGAGGCTAAAGTAAAAAAAGGAAACAAAACAAATTTAGAAGAAATTTAATTATTGAGGAGAATATAAAATGCAATTAGATGAAAATATTAGTGCCGTGATAACTGGTGGTGCATCAGGTCTTGGAGAATCCACTGCTAGAGAGCTTTCAAAATTTGGAGTCAAATGTGCATTATTTGATCTCAATGCAGAAAAGGGTGAGGCCGTTGCTTCAGACATAAATGGTATTTTTTGTGAGGCAAATGTAACTGATGAAGAAAGTGTAGTAGCTGCTTTTGAGAAAGCAAGAGCTGCAAATGGCCAGGAAAGAATTCTTATTAATTGTGCGGGTACTGGAATTGCTATAAAAACAGCAGCACGAGATAAGGAAACTGGAAATATTGTTCCTCATCCTCTTGATCCATTTAATACAATCATTCAAATCAATCTTGTTGGCACATTTAGATGTATTGCTCATTCTGCTGCCGGCATGATGTCCCTTGATCCTTCTACAGATGATGGAGGAAGGGGTGCTGTTGTAAATACAGCTTCTGTAGCGGCTGAAGATGGCCAAATTGGCCAAGCAGCATATTCTGCCTCTAAGGGAGGTATTGTTGGAATGACACTTCCAGTTGCAAGAGATCTTTCTAGAGAAGGAATAAGAGTTAATACAATTCTACCTGGTTTATTCGATACACCTCTTTTTGAAGGTGCTCCTGATAAGGTAAAACAAGCTTTAGGCGCTCAAGTTCCATTTCCTTCAAGATTAGGTTATCCGCAAGAATATGCAGCTTTAGCAAGGCATCTATGTGAAAATGACATGATGAATGGAGAGTGCATCAGGCTTGACGGCGCTATAAGGATGGCCCCAAGATAGGAATTAATATTTCCTGGCAGCTTTATCCATTTCCTTTGCAAGCTTAATATCTAGCTCAGTAATTCCGCCTGCATCATGTGTTGATAAAGTGACATTGACTTTATTATAGACATTAAACCATTCAGGATGGTGGTCCATTTTTTCAGCTATTAAAGAAATTTGCGTCATCCAACTAAAAGCGCTTGCGAAATCTTTGAAAACATAATTTTTTTCAATAGAGTCTCTTCCTCTCGTTTTTTTCCATCCTTTTAATGCTTTTATTATTTTACTTTTTTCCTTTGTAGGTAATTTAGTAGCCATTTATAACTCCATCTGACATTGTTATATTAGTTTAACAATTTTATTATTGGGGTTGAATTAATTAATTGTTATAACAATATAATTAATATTCAATTTTTTTAAATTTTTGGAGTTAAAAATGAACGAATTTAATAGAGCAAATACCGCAGCAAGATCTTCTGATCAAGCATATGTTGATGAAGGTTTACGATCACACATGCTTCGTATTTATAATTATATGACGGCTGCGCTTTCTTTGACTGGAATTGTAGCTTGGTTTGCTGCATCTACCGGTCTTTATCAGGCTTTGGCAACATCAGCATTAATATATGTAGTTATGTTTGCTCCACTTGGAGTAGTTTTATATTTTGCATCAAAAATCAATACTATGTCAGCTTCCCGGGCCCAATCAGTTTTTTGGGTTTTTGCAGGATTAATGGGACTTTCTCTTTCTTATATCTTCCTTGCTTATACAGGGGCAGCAGTATTTCAGGCATTCTTTGTAACTGCTGGTGCTTTTGCAGGACTAAGTATTTGGGGATATACAACAAAAAGAGATCTTTCAGCAATGGGAGCATTTCTTATAATGGGATTAATTGGTTTAATAATCGCTTCAGTAGTTAATCTTTTTGTTGGAAGTGGTCAGATGTCATTTATTATAAGTGTTTTAGGTGTTTTGATTTTTGCAGGTTTAACTGCTTGGGATACACAAAAACTTAAGCGTGATTGGTTACATAGAGTACAGCATAGTGGTCAAGAGGTCGCTGAGAAATCAGCAATTATGGGCGCTCTAACATTATATTTAGATTTCATTAACCTTTTCTTATTTATTCTTCAATTTATGGGAAGAAGAGATTAATTCGCAATCTTCTGTTTAGATTTAAGATATAGATAATACTTTCGGAGCAAGTGGCTATGAGTACAGATTATGGAAGCCCAACAGAGTACTTATTAGCTAATATTGATAACAAGGTATTAACTATTACCCTCAACAGACCAGATGCATTAAATGCATTTCGTCCAGAAATGATTAATGGTTTGATTGAGCTTGTCTCAAAAGCAGATGATGATGAAGGTGTTTCCGTAATTGTAATTGAAGGAGCAGGAAAAGCCTTTTCTGCTGGTGTTGATCTTAAAGTGCTTCAAGGATTTGACCCAGAGGCAGGAAAAATTGGTGATGTATTCGACAAACCAGCAGCGCTTGCTTGGAAAGCATTACGCAAAAGTCGATGCCCAGTTATTGGAAAAGTCCATGGTGCCTGTTTTACAGGAGCTCTTGAACTGGCTTTGCATTGTGATTTTGTTTTTACAACCGTTGATACTAAATTTGGTGACACTCATGCAAAATTTGGCCTTAGGCCAACTTGGGGTATGTCCCAAACTCTATCACAAGCAATAGGTGTTCGAAAAGCAAAGGATATGTCGTTTTCTGCTCGTACTGTTTTAGGAGATGAAGCAGTGCGATTAGGAATAGCTAATGAGGCCGTTAAGGATAAAGAAGCTCTCGATGTATTAGTTGAAAAACGCGCATCACAAATTGTATCCAATTCTCAAGCTTCTGTTGCGGCTTTTAAGGATCTTTATAATGTTGCACAATCAGGTTTATCTATGGATGATGCGTTAGAAGAAGAGTTTGCTAGAGAATATCCAGATATTAAGGATACAAATGATCGATTAGCGGGTTTTAAGAAAGATTAAGTTAAACCCACGGAGATGAAGTGGATTTAAAAACCTTTTTATGGCCATATTTTATTTCCAAACTTTCTCGGTCTAGCTTTTTTAATTTTTTTACGACAAGACAGTAAGAGCGATCAATCATCCTTTTTATTTCTCCATCAGGAATGGACCCGCTTAATATAACGGTATTCCAATGCATTTTATTCATGTGATAGCCCGGAATAACATCTTCAAATATTTCTCTCAAAATTATAGCTTCTTCTGGATCACATTTAAGATTTACTCTTTCTACACCTTTGCGTGTTGTCATAAGAGCAAATAGTTTCTCTTTTATTTTAAAGACCTGAACATCCGGGCCAAAAGGATAATCTTCTTTAGCTAAAGGTAAGGTAAGGCAATAGCTTCTTACTTTCTTCTTATTCATTATTATCTATACAGTTAATTATTATTCTATACAGGCTTGTTGCCAATTATAGTTACGCGTTCTACTCGTCTTGTAGCGGGCCAGTAATCAGCAGCTGCATAATGTTGACAAGCCCTATTATCCCAAAATGCTATAGAATTTTCTTCCCATTTGAATCGACACTGGAATTCAGGAATTGAAGCTTGTTTATATAAATAATTGAGCATTGATTCTGAGTCTTCTTCAGAAAATCCTTCAATATGATCGGTAAATGCTACATTTACATAAATGGATTTTTTCCCTGTATCTGGATGTGTTCGTATAACGGGATGGGTCGGTTTAGGAAATTTCTTATTTAATTCTTCTATTTCTTCAGAAGGTTTTCCTTGCTTAATAAGTGCATCTCTAAAAATAGCAAAATCATGCACTGCGAAAGCTCCATCAAGTTTTTCTTTAATTTCATCAGGAAGATTCTCATAAGCTGCCTCCATATTAGCAAAGAGAGTATCTCCACCAACAGGAGGTGTTTCGATCATTCTTAGAATTGAGCCTAATGAAGGCTTTAGGCGCCATGTTACATCAGAATGCCATGCATTTTCTCTTGGTTTATTTTCTTTATTATGAGTGATACGGAGAACTTCAGGGTGCTCCTCTCTATTTGCTCCAAGAGGGGCAAATGGATGGATTTCTAATTCCCCAAAATATTCCCCAAATCTTAAATGTTCTTCGGTGGTTATATCTTGATTACGAAAAAAAATAACCTTGTAAGTCAAAAGGGCGTTATAAATATGATCCTTTTCTTCTTGGGATAAATCTTTTTTTAAATCGATATCATGTAGTTCAGCGCCAATAGTTGGTGAAAGCCTTTTAATAATAAAGGGATGTTTTTGAGATTCAAACTCTTCCGGTGTGAAATTTGTTAATTTTTTTAGCATAATGTCCCCAACATCTTTTATATTACATACATATCAGAGATAACACCAGTCTGAGCGCCTGAAGAATTTAAAATATCATAAACTCCAAACACTTCAGCAAATTCTGCAAAAGTTAGATCAGTGCCTTTTGTTCCATCACCAACATTCCCACCTACATTGTAAGAAAATTTATCCGCACTATTAATGGTAATTTCTCTGCCGTCTTCTAAAGTGAGTCGAGCGGCATTTTTTGTAAATAAAGATTTATCAACATAAGTATTGGTTGGTATTTGGATAATATTTACACCATCCGTATCTGTGATAGATAATTTTGTATTTTTTGGAATTAATTGCGAAACAAAGTAAGTGTCATCCCCACTTAAGCCTCGGTAATTTTTTCCCTGTCCATCAAGAATAATAATATTGTCACCAGCATTGAAATTGAGAGTTCCTGAAAGGGTATTTTCACTATGCGCATCAAGAATATTTTTTGAAGCATTAGCGGTTTCAGAAAGTTCATATTTTAAAGATGTTTTTGAAAGTGTTTTATCCGTGAACTGCATCTTCTCTACATTTGTAAGAGTATCTGTTCCTTCATCCGTTGAACCTTCAGAAGGAGATGAGTGAATGA
>JAZAJI010000009.1:0-19874 GCA_036230365.1 Pseudomonadota bacterium | reverse complement strand
GCAACAAAAGTTGATGCAGTTGATATATTGTAGGTTCCAGATTTATCTCCTCCAGTTCCGCAAGTATCAATAGCGTTATTTGGAGCTTCAACTTTTTTAGATTTTTTTCTTAGAACAGTAACTCCTGAAATTATATCATCTATTGTTTCACCTTTTTCTTTCAATTTAATTAGAAATTCTTCTATTTGATTTTCTTCAGCTTTGCCTTCCAGTATAAAATTAAATGCAAAAGTTGATTCTTCCCTACTTAAATTATTAGAGGTGTTAATATTCTTTAATATTTCATTAAATTTTGACATCTTATAAATTCAAAAAATTATTTAATATTTCATGGCCATTTTCAGTAGCAATACTTTCTGGATGAAATTGAATTCCTTCAATAAAATTATTCTTATGCCTTATTCCCATAATTGTTCCAGATTCTGTTCTAGCGGTTACCTCTAATTGATCAGATAAGTTTTTTTCGTCTACCACTAATGAATGATATCTAGTAGCCATAAATTTACTTGGCAAGCCTTTAAATACACCCTTGCCATCATTATTTATTGCACTTATTTTTCCATGATGAATTTTTTTTGCATTAATTATTTTGCCTCCTAAAGCGTATGAAATTGCTTGATGTCCAAGACAAACGCCTAAAAGAGGTATATTAAAATCTATACACTTTTTTACTATATCAACGCTGATACCTGAAGAAGATGGTTCACCTGGACCAGGGGATATTACTATTCTTTCAGGTTTAAGATTCAATAACTCTTCAACTAAAATCTTATCATTTCTTATAACCTTAACTTTTTTTCCAAGATCTCCAAGAAAATGGAATAAATTCCAAGTAAAGCTATCATAATTATCTATCAGAACAATCATATTGATACTATCCTTTTTCTACAAGATTTTCAGCAGCAGCAAACAGTGCTTTAGCTTTGTTAAGTGATTCATTATATTCATACTCTTCTACTGAATCGTAAACTACCCCGCCTCCTGCTTGGACATACATTTTAGAAGATTTAATAATGGCCGTCCTTAAAGCTATCGCGGTATCCATATCACCATTTGATGAAAAATAACCTACTGCTCCGGCATATATTCCTCGCTTATTATTTTCTAGTCCATTAATTATTTCCATGGCTCTAATTTTTGGAGCTCCTGTTACTGTTCCTGCTGGAAAACCAGCACATAATGCAGATATTCTATCCTCATTTGAATCTAAATCACCTTCGACAGTAGAATATATATGATAAAGATGAGATGTTTCTTGTATTTGAAAGGATTCTTTAACATTAATCGAGCCTATTTTAGAAACTCTGCCTATATCATTCCTTCCTAGATCTAAAAGCATTAAATGTTCAGCTCTTTCTTTAGGGTCAGAAAGCAAAGATTCTTTAATTTCTTTTTCCTTTCCATTTTCTTTAGGTCTTGTTCCGGCTATTGGTTTTATCATTACTTTACCATTTTCGACCTTAACAAGCGTTTCAGGGCTTGAGCCTACAATAAAGAAATCTTCAAATTTTATATAATACATATAAGGGGAAGGATTAATCTTTCTAAGAGATTTATACAATAAAAAAGGATGCGCATTAAAGTCTATAGATAATCTTTGACTTGGTACAATTTGAAATACATCTCCAGCAATTATATGGTCTCTAGCTATTTTTACATTTTGAAAATATTCTTCCTTTGTAAAGTTAGAAGAAGGAGGGCTGATCTTTTCTTGTTCATTATGAAGAATCATTTCTTTTGATGATTTAATCTTTTCTTTAATTTTTAGAATCTGAGCATATGCATCATCATACAATTCTTCAGGTTCAATTAGCTCGTCAAACCAGACAGTTTTACAAATAAGTAAATGTTTTAATTTTTTATCAAAAACAACAGTAATTGATGGTCTTAATAAAATACTATCGGGTAAATTAAGTTCGTCAAATTTTTCACTTGGGAGATCTTCAATATTTGCTACGAAATCGTATCCAATATAACCAAAAATTCCTGAAGCTATAGCCGGAATATCGTTATCTAAATCCATCAGGCAATCATTTGTAAATTTTCTTAATACTTTTACTGGATCTTCATTAAGATCTTCTAGAATATTGTTATTAAAATAAATTCTTGAATTTTTTCCTTTTATTTCTAATATTTTATCTGGATCTGTGCCTATGACGGAGTATCTTCCGCTCATTTCACCATCTTTTAGAGATTCATATAGAAAGCTATTTTTCTCATCATTTGTAATTTTTATGAACGCAGATAATGGATCAAAATTGTCCATTTCTATCTTTAAGAAAACCAATTGATGCTTTCTTTTTTTATAATTTTTTCTAAAATCATTTAGATTAATGGAAATATAATCTTCCATATTTTTAAAATGATCCTTGAGAATTTACTGTTTCAAATAAAATATCTAATCTTTCTGGAAAAATTTCACTTTTTAGTTCAGATTGCAGTTCTTCTGAAAGAGCAATAAGTAATTCATTTTTCATTCTTTCTTGATTTTGATTTTTCACGGTATTTAATTTCTCGGTATTTTCTTCTTGAATCTTAATCTCACTTATTACTCCTAAAATTATACTGTTCCCAATACCAACATCTGAAATAAAAGGCCTGGATAACTGTGTTTTAAAGATTTCGGAAATAGCTTTCCTTGAAAATACTTCATTAAATGTATATCGACTAAGGTTATCACCTTTAAGAATTGCAACATTAAGCTCATCAGCAATATTTTGCAGATTAGACGAGCCATTCTCTATGGATTCAAGATAATTATTTGATTTTACAACTAAAAGTTCCTTAGATCTTTCTATAATTAAGTCTTCTTTTATTTCCTGTTTTATACCTTGAAATTCAATAATCTTTTCATCGGTTATATTATCAATCCTAACAAAGAATATGTTACCTGCATCATCTTCCAAAGGTTCAATTTCCATTCCAATATTTGATTCAAAAATTATTTCTAAAATAGAATTCTTTGAAGAAAGTTCTATTTTATCATTTAAGAAATTCATACCTTCTTCATTAACGGATGTATAATTATTCAATTCTAAAGAATTTTCTTTTATAATTTCTTCAAAAGTCAATCCTCCGGCCCTTTGATCTTCAATAACATTAGAGAGATTATATATATTATCTTGAGTTAAATTTGATTTATATTCTTTAGTAATTTCATCTCTTACTTCACTGAAACTTTTCTTTGATGATTGTTCTATGGATACTAAATAAATAAGTGATGGTCCAAATGGCCCTTCAATAGGGCCAGTTAAATCATTCATTTTTGCTTTAAAGGCAATTTCAGAAATCTCATTAGTTATGCCCTGATCTTTTGATAAAGATTCTTGTATTACATCATCAATAGATAATCCTCTATTAATTATTAAATTATCAATATCATTACCACTTTTATAATTTGATAATGCTTCCTCGGCTGATTTTTCATCTGGAAAAGGTATTAAATAATAAGATCTTTTTTCAGGGCTTTCATAATCCTTAATATTGGCATCATAAATTTCTTGAATTAAGCTTTCTTCAACCTTAATTGAGTTTTGTATTTCAGAATTAAGAAGTGAAATTAATGAAAAGCTCCTTAAAGGTTCTGTCTTATAACTATTCTTATTAATTTGATAATACTTCTCTAGGTCTGCATCTGTTATAGCAGATTTATCAACAGAATTTTCATCAATATTTAAGATAACATATTCTATATTTCTATCTTCATATTGAAACTTATAGATTAGATTATTTAATTCTTTTGGGGGGTCGAAATTATTAAATAACGCACTGTAAATTTCAATTTGTGATAAAGAATCTCGTTCCATTTCTATAAAAAGATCTTCATTTATTCCATTTTGTCTAAGTACTTGATTAAAAATATTTTTATCAAATTGATTAAATGCATTTTTAAAAGCATTGGTATTTCTAATTCTTTTTGTCAAAGATTCATCAGATGGCCTTAATTTCATTTGATCACCAGAAGAATTAATAGTTTTTTCTAAAATAAGATTTGTTAATATTTGATAGTCTAAACCCGATTCTCTTGCTTCTTCTGGTGATACAAATCTTTCTAATTCAGAAGAAACTCTATTCAATTCACGATTAAAACGGAAAAAGAATTCTTGAGATTCAACTTCTCTATCACCAATTCTTGCAATGGTTCCAATATCATAATTCCTAAAAATATCCCCTATACCCCATACGGAAAACGCAAGAACTAATAGGATTATTAAAACTAGACCAAAAGGGCCCGAAGCATTTCTTCTTAAAAAATCTAACATAAAATTATCTCAATATTTTTTTAACATTAATTTTCGCATAATGTATCTTCTGATAACAAAAACGCAAGAAATAGCTTATATTAAAATAAATAAAATTATAGGTTTAAATAAAATGACTAATAAATTACTTATTGCAGGAAATTGGAAAATGAATGGTAATAAAAAAGATATTTCTTTTATAAAAGGTCTATCAAAATTTATATCAAATCATAAACTTAAGAATGTTGAAGTGCTAATTTGCCCTCCATTTACATTAATCGATAAATTTTCGAACCTTACATCACGATCTTCCATTAATATTGGGGCTCAAGATTGTAGCTCAAATGATTCTGGGGCATACACAGGTGAGATCTCAGCATCTATGATAAAAGATTTTAATGGTAAATATTGTATAATTGGACATTCTGAAAGAAGGATTTATCATAGCGAAACAAATAATTTGATTAATAATAAAATTTTACAAGCTCAAGAAAAAAATTTAAGAGCAATATTATGTGTTGGCGAAACATTATCTGATAGAAAAAATAAAAGAACTTTAAGGGTTTTAGGAAATCAAATTAAATTATCTCTTAAGGGGAAAATTAATCCAAATAAACTAGATATAGCTTACGAACCTGTTTGGGCAATTGGAACAGGATTAGTTCCAAGTAATTCTGATATTGAGGAAGTTCATAATTTTATTTTCAATAAGTTAAAAAAGATTTACGGAACTAAGGCAAGAAATATTAGAATTTTATATGGTGGCTCGGTTAACTCTAATAATATTTCATCAATATCCTCTTTAAATAATGTAAGCGGGGCTTTAATAGGGGGGGCTAGTCTTAAGATTAGTGATATGAAATCAATATTAAAGCAATTTATATAATAAAATTGAATTATAATGCTTGATCGTTTAAAAGCTTATTTATTATGTTAAGCTTTATTTTAGTTATTCATCTTATAATTGCTATCGTATTGATAGTGCTTGTTCTTTTACAAAGGTCCGAGGGAGGTGGTTTAGGTATTGGAGGTTCTGGAGATTTTATGTCTGGAAGAGCTGTTGGTAATATCCTTTCTAGACTCACAGCAATATTTGCGACAATCTTTTTTATAACCAGTTTAAGCCTCGCGCTATTATCAAGCATTAATCAGAATTCTTCTATAGTAGACAATATAATTGAAGAAGATGTAACGGGAATTGACTTAAATATAGAAGAAGTTAATGATCTACCAGATTTAAATTAAAATCTAAAACTTTTATCTTTGTAATTTATTTTCTATTTGTTATAATTTACTTCCATGACACAGTATATATTTATAACTGGTGGAGTGGCATCATCTCTAGGAAAAGGACTTGCATCTGCAGCTTTAGGAGCTTTGCTCCAATCAAGGGGTTATTCTGTTAAATTAAGGAAATTAGATCCTTATCTTAATGTAGATCCAGGCACTATGAATCCATTTCAACATGGAGAAGTTTTTGTTACTGATGATGGCGCAGAAACAGATTTAGATTTAGGTCACTATGAAAGATTTACTAATGTTCCTGCGTCAATAGATGACAATATAACTACCGGCCAAATATATAAGAGAATTATTAGCAAAGAAAGAAAAGGCGATTATCTTGGTAGGACTGTTCAAATAATTCCGCATGTAACAGACGAAATAAAAAAATTTATTCTTTCAAATAATAAAGGTATTGATTTTTGCTTATGTGAAATTGGTGGAACTGTTGGAGATATTGAAGGTCTTCCTTTTCTAGAGGCAATTAGACAATTGAGTAATGAATTGGAAAAGAATATGACTTGCTTTGTCCATTTAACCCTTTTGCCTTACATATCTGCTGCAGGAGAGGTTAAAACTAAACCAACACAACACTCTGTTAAAGAATTAAGATCTATAGGAATACAGCCGGATATTTTAGTTTGTAGGTGTGATAGAAAGATCTCTAAATCTGATAGAAGAAAAATATCAGTTTTTTGCAATGTTAAAGAAGATTCAGTAATTCAAGCAATAGATGTTGATACTATTTATGCTGTTCCAAAAGATTTAAGGGATAATGGATTAGATGCTGCTGTTTTAAGTGCTTTAGGTAAAAAAAGATTGTCCAAAACTAATTTAAGAAAGTGGAATAAAGTGGTTGAAAGAATAAGGAAACCAAAAAATGAGATAAATATTGGCGTTGTAGGGAAGTATTTAGATTTAAATGATGCTTATAAATCTTTGTTTGAGGCATTAACCCATGGAGGAATTGCTAATAATGCCAAAGTAAAAATTAAAACGATAGATTCTGAAAAATTAGAAAAAACTAGAAATACAAGGATACTAAAAAATGTTGATGGAATCTTAGTTCCTGGAGGGTTTGGGAAAAGAGGATCTGAAGGAAAAATATTGTCTTCTAAATATGCAAGAGAAAACAAAGTACCTTATTTTGGAATTTGTTTTGGCATGCAAATGGCCGTAATAGATTATGCAAGGGATTTATTAGGTTATAAAGAAGCTAGCTCTTCAGAATTTGGTAAGGCTGATATCCCATTAATAGGATTATTAAAAGAATGGATTAAAGATGAAGAGGTTGAAAAAAGAAATCTACAAAGTGATTACGGGGGAACTATGAGATTAGGTTCATATCCTGCGATTCTTAAAAAGGGCTCTAAAGTAAGAAATATTTATGGAAAAAATAAAATACATGAACGACATAGACACAGGTATGAGGTAAATCTTTCATTTAAAAAAGAACTTGAAAAAGCAGGCATGAAATTTGTTGGTATGTCTCCAGACGGTTATTTGCCAGAAATTATAGAATTAAAAAATCATCCTTGGTTTGTTGGAGTTCAATTTCATCCTGAGCTTAAATCAAGACCATTTAATCCACATCCATTATTTTCATCTTTTATTAAAGCTTCTATTGTTTATTCAAAATTATCTGATAAGGGTAAATAAATGGAATTAATAAATATAAAAAATATAAATTTATCTAACACATCTCCTATTTCAATTATTGCCGGATTAAATGTTTTAGAAAATGAGAATATGGCAATGGAAGTTGCAGAATATTTAAAAAAGATATGCAGCGATATTGATATCCCATTTATTTTTAAAGCTTCATTTGATAAAGCAAATAGATCTTCAGTAAAGTCTTTTAGAGGTCCTGGGTTAAAAGAAGGATTAAAGATCTTTAAAGAAATTAAAGAAAGTCTTAATATTCCTATTATAACTGATATCCATGAAATTTCACAGATTGAAGAAGTCTCTAATGTAGTAGATATTATCCAAATTCCAGCTTTTTTGTGCAGACAAACAGATCTTATTAAAGCTGCTTGTGAAACGAATCTACCAATTAATATAAAAAAAGGACAATTTTTGTCACCTAGTCAAATGATCAATATCGTTGATAAATGTAATTCTTTTGGCAATGAAAAAATAATACTTTGTGAAAGAGGGACATCTTTTGGTTACGATAATTTGATAGTTGATTTTTTAGGAATGTCCGATCTTAAAAATTTATCTAATCCTTTAATTTTAGATGTTACACATTCCCTTCAACTTCCTGGCGGATTAGGTAATTCTGCAGGAGGAAGGGCTCATCAAGCATTAGATTTAGCATTGGCAGCTACAGCTCTAGGAATTTCCGGTCTTTTCATTGAGGTTCATCCAAACCCAAAAGAGGCTCTTTGCGATGGTCCTTCTGCTACTAAGCTAGAAGATCTTAAAAGTATTCTTGAGAAAGTTAAAACTCTAGATAATACAGTAAAATCTTTTTAATTCTTAGGAAAACTATCCACGGCCTTTATAGTTTTGAACACCTTGTTCAGGAACCCATAGATCTTTTGGGGGTTTGGTGTTTTGCCAAAATACATCTATCGGCATACCGCCTCGCGGATACCAATACGCACCTATTCTTAACCACTTTGGTTTTAGTGTATTCATTAAATCTTTTGAAATAATCATTGTTGTTTCTTCGTGAAAAGATTGATGATTTCTAAAGCTTTGAAAATATAACTTTAAGGATTTTGATTCAATAATCCATTTATTAGGCACATAATCTATAACAATATGAGCAAAGTCTGGTTGAGAAGTCACTGGACATATGCAGGTGAATTCGGGTTGAGAAAATCTAATTAGAAAATTTTCTTTTTCTTTATTTTTAATTTTATCTAAAATTTTTATAGATGGTTTATCAAAATTTTTATTTGACTTTCCTAAGTGTTTCATAATTGATCCTATGGTATTCCAATAAACTTATGCATTTGAAAGCTTAATTTCCATTTAGGATTATCTTCACAAAACTTTCTAGCAAGAATTACATTATTCTTATAATCACTATCATATTTAGGTTGAAGAAAGAAATGGTCAAATTTCATTTTTTCAAATTTATGAGGAGAAATATTTTTTTGAGGATAAACCAGTTTAAGTTCATTCCCATGATTTTGAATTAATTTTGTTCCAGATTTAGGACTAACGCAAATCCAATCAATTTCATTAGGTACATTTATGGTGCCATTTGTTTCTATCGCTATTTTAAATTTTTTTTTATGAAATGAATTAATTAACCCTTGATCAATTTGTAGCATAGGTTCACCGCCAGTTAAAACTACAAAAGGATTATCATCTGTTCTCCAGATCGAAAGAATTTTTTCTGTAATTTGGTCGGGGTTTTTGTATTTATTGCCATTTAATCCGTTAGTCCCAACAAAATCTGTATCGCAAAATGTACATATCGCTTTGTGTCTATCTTTTTCAAGGCCTGACCAAAGATTACACCCTGTAAACCTACAAAAAACAGCATATTTACCTAGATTACACCCCTCACCTTGGATAGTAAAAAATATTTCTTTAACTGAGTACATCTAACTTATCTTGAATAATTGGGTTATTTTTAATGAATGCATTCCAGCCTTTTGACCTTAATTCACATGCGGGACAATCATTACATCCATAGCCCCAAACATGTTTATTTTTTCTATCTCCTTTGTAACAAGTATGCGTATCTTCAATTATTATTTTTATTGCCTCCAATCCAAAATCGTTAAACGCTAATGACCATGTTTCTTCTTTATTTAGATTCATTAATGGAGTTAAAATTTTAAAATTTTGCTCCATTCCTTTATTTATTGTTTCTTCCTGTGATTCAATGGTTTCACTGCGACAATCAGGGTAACCGGAATAATCTGTTTGGCACATACCACCGATAATATTTTTAATTTTATTTTGGTAAGCAAAAATAGCAGCATAATTAATAAATAGTAAATTTCTTCCAGGAATAAATGTATTAGGCAAGCCATTTTCAATTTTAAAGCTTTTGTTGCCCAGAAGAGATGATTCAGTAATTTTATTGATTTCATCTAGGTTAATTACAAAATCACCCTTTAATTTGTTTTCAAATTTTGGAAAATTAGATTCGATTTTTTTTAAAATATTTTCTCTGCACTGTAATTCAATTTTATGAGTTTGATTGTAGTTAAATCCTATTGTAAAAACTTCCTCATATTTTGATAAGGCCCACATTAAGCATAAGGTAGAATCTTGTCCGCCCGAAAAAAGTACTAGTGATTTATTTTCTTCTAACATAATAATATTTTCAAAATTTTATTAGTTAATAGCAAGTATGTATAAGTTGTGGTAGAAAAATTTTTATGACAGCGATAAGAAATATTATAGGAAGACAGGTATTTGACAGCAGAGGAAACCCAACTGTTGAAGTTGATGTATTTTTGGAAGATGGAAGTTTAGGTAGAGCTGCCGTACCTTCTGGAGCTTCCACAGGCGCATATGAAGCGCATGAATTGAGAGATAATGATATAAATATTGTTTTAGGGAGAACAGTTAACAAAGCAATAAATAATATAAATTCTGAGATATCAAATTCTATTTGCGGTTTAGATGCTTCTAACCAAAATTTAATTGATGAAAAAATGATCTCACTTGATGGAACGGAAAATAAATCCAGACTTGGAGCAAATGCTATTCTTGGTGTATCAATGGCTGTTTCGAGAGCTCAAGCATTATCAGATAAGGTAAATTTATTTGAGTATTTAAATTCTTTGGAAAAATATATCTTACCCGTCCCGATGATGAATCTTATTAATGGTGGATCTCACTCAAATAATTCTCTTTTCATTCAAGAGTTTATGATAATGCCAATTTCTGCAGAAAACTTAAATCATGCGATAATTATAGGTTCGGAAATATTTCATTCATTGAAGAGTTTATTATCAAATGATGGACACAGCACTAATGTAGGTGATGAGGGGGGTGTAGCTCCTAACTTAGATTCTACTGAAGAAGCAATTTCTTATCTTTCAAAAGCTATTGAGAATGCTGGCTATAAACTAGGTGATGATATTGTTCTTTCTTTAGATGTTGCCGCTTCGGAATTGTATAATGATGGCAAGTACACCTTAAAAGAAGGTGAAAAAATGGATACTGATCAACTTATAGAGCTATGGGTAAAACTTACTAAGGATTATCCTATATTTTCTATAGAAGACCCCTTACATGAAGATGATTGGGAAGGTTGGACAAGTTTGACTGATCTAATAGGTAATAATGTGCAAATCGTTGGAGACGATCTTTTTGTAACAAATCCAAGTCGTTTAAAAAAAGGAATTGAATGCAATGCCGCAAACTCAATATTAGTTAAAGTTAATCAAATAGGAACTGTTTCAGAAACTATTAATGCAATTAATATTGCAAAAAGTAATAATTATTCATATATAATTTCGCATCGTTCAGGAGAAACTGAAGACACTTTTATTTCAGATTTATCTGTTGCTACTTGCTCTGGTCAAATTAAAACTGGATCAATGACCAGATCAGATCGTGTAGCAAAATATAATCAACTTATAAGAATAGAAGAGTTTTTAGGCAATAAATCACAATATGCTGGAAGATTAATATTAAAATAAATTAATTTTCTTTCTTGACCGATTATAGTGTTTTATGATTCTTTGAATCTATGATTCGTTTTTTACTAAATATTTGGAATCTTTTGGAAAAATATACTTTTCGTGAAATTTTAACAGTTTCATCAATAGTACTTTTTTTTCTGTTTATAAATTTTTTTGCTACTACTAATTTGTTTTACTCATCTAGAGGTATTGTCAAATATAATGAATTATCTAGTGAAATAAATTTAAACATTAAAGAATTAAAGGAAATTAAGTCTAACAACACTGAATTGGAACTAAATATTAGGAATATTGTCGAATTTAATGATTTTGACTTACTTGATGAAGTCATAAGGGAATACCTCGGTTATTCTTCAGATAATGATCACCTTATTATAATTAATTAATTTTAGTAAAATTGTATTAGAGCTTATTTTTTGGTAAATTACTTTTGTTTTTTGAAAGGTTTTCTATATTGTCCTCTATGCGTCATCCAGAAAAAATTAATAATAAGGAAATCAGTCCCCCTAAAAAGCCTAGCTGGTTAAGGGTAAGGAGAACTAGTTCAGATAAATATTATAAAACTAAAAAAATTCTATCTAACTCTAAAATAGTAACAGTTTGTGAAGAAGCAAGTTGCCCAAATATTTCAGAATGTTGGCAAAAAAGTCATGCGACATTTATGATAATGGGAGATACTTGTACTCGTGCATGTGCTTTTTGTAATGTGAAGACCGGCATTCCAGATGCATTAGATCCTTTTGAGCCATTTAAAATTTCTAAAGCAGTGAAGGACCTTAACTTAAGTCATGTTGTCATAACATCGGTTGATAGAGATGACCTAGCTGATGGGGGAGCTAAACATTTTGCTAATACAATTAATGCGATTAAAAAGAACTCTCCAAATACAACTATAGAGATTTTAACTCCTGATTTCTTAAAAAAAGATAGCGCTATAGATATATTAAGTAATTCAGCTCCTGATGTTTTCAATCATAACCTTGAAACGGTTCCTAGTTTGTATTTATCCATTAGACCTGGAGCAAGATATTTTAATTCACTTAAATTATTGAGTGATATTAAAGATAGGAATCCTAATATTTTTACTAAATCTGGATTAATGCTTGGATTAGGGGAATCAAAAAGTGAAGTAATGCAAGTCATGGATGATTTAAGGTCAGCAGGTGTAGATTTTTTAACTTTGGGCCAGTATTTACAACCTACGAAGAAACATGCCCCTGTGATAAGATATTTAACTCCTGAAGAATTTGATACTTATAAGATAATTGCTGAATCAAAAGGTTTTTCAATGGTATCTTCTAGTCCCTTAACAAGATCTTCGCATCATGCCGAAGAAGATTTTACTGCTTTAAAGCAAAGCAGAATGAAAAGTTAAGATTAATTGATAAAGATTGAGAAAAAGAAGCATTCAAAATTAGATGCTAAAGTGCTTTTTAATTTAGTTTCAAATGTTGAATCTTATTCGAAATTTATTCCTTGGGTAAAGAATTCAACTATTGAAAGAGAGGTTCATGATTATTTTTTTGCTAAATTGGAAATGAAATATTTATTATTTTCAGGATCTTTCGTTAGTAAGGTGAGTTTAGATAAGTACGATAATAAAATTAATGTATTAGGTGTAAAGGGGCCGTTTAATTATTTAGAAGCTAATTGGATTTTTGATGAGTATGACAATGGTACTTTAATTTCTATTTCCTTAGAATTAGATCTAGAAAACATTGTTCTTGAGAGTCTTATAAAAAAAGAATCAGAAAAATTAATAAATAAAGCAGTCTTATCCTTTGAAAAAAGGATTTTTGATATTTCAAATATTTAAATAAATCATTCTTAGTGCTTCGTAAACCGCAGATTGTCGAATAAAATTTCTACCCTGATTTTCAAAACTAAATTTATTATAATTTGTCTTATTATTGTTAGCTATTGCAATATAAACAGTCCCCACAGGATTCATATCTGTTCCACCTGAAGGCCCTGCAACTCCGGTAATAGATACGGAAATATTTGCTCGAGAATTACTAACTGCCCCTAAGGCCATAGCAATAGCAGTTTCGCTTGAAACAGCGCCATATTTATTAATTAATCCTTCATCAATTCCTAATAATTCCACTTTTGATAAATTAGAATAAGTTATAAACCCTCTATCAAAAATTTCAGATGATCCAGATATTGAAGTTAAATAACTTGCGACCATTCCGCCTGTACAGCTTTCAGCTGTTGCAATTAAATAACCCTTTTTTTTGCACTTCTTTATAACTTCTTCTGTCTGTTTTTTTATAAGTGTTTCGTTCATTAAATTATTCCAAAAATATCAAGAAATATGATTATAATAGATGTTAAAATTCCTGCGGCTATATCATCTGCTAAAACCCCTAATGAGCCCTCCAGTTTTTCTGCTCTAGATACGGGGTATATTTTTGATATATCAAAGAACCGAAAAATTATAAAGCCTAAGATAATCCCTTTAATGGATAATGGTGCAAATATTAGCACAATTAGTTGACCGATAAATTCATCTATTATTACTTCTTTTGGGTCCTTAGATTTATTGTCTCTTATATAGATATTAACTGCAAAATAGGAAATTATAAAAAGTAAGAAAATTAAAAATATAAGAAAATTTGTTCCTAAAAAAATTATTATTATTAGGCCAAAAGGAATAGCCGCAGCTGATCCTAGGGTTCCTGGAAAATATTTAGAATATCCAAGAGAAAATAATGTTGATATTAACTTTGCTAATCGATCACTCATTAGGTACCTCAATAGAGATAATTGATTGTGCGGCAATTCCATATTTAGTATTTACGAACCCCTCTTTTTCCGTTGAGGTAGATTTTAGATTAATTTTACTTTTTTTAACTTCTAACATTTTAGAAATACTTTCTAAGATTTTGTTTCTTAATGGAGTTATTTTAGGGTAATCACAAATTATATTAATATCCAAATTAGAAATTCTACCATTGCTTTCATTTAGGAGATCAACCGCCTTTTTTACAAATATTTTAGAATTCGCACCTTTATATTTTTTATCACTTGGCCTGAAATGTTTACCAATATCATCTTTTCCAAGAGCTCCTAAAATTGCATCAGTTACTGAATGTAAAACCGGATCCCCGTCAGAATTTGCCTCTAATGAATATCTGCTTTTAAGCTGAATACCGCCAAGTTTTATAAAGTTACCTTTTTTAAATTTATGAAAATCATATCCTATTCCTACTTTATTAATTGAATTTCGATTTATAGTATCTTTATATATCTTAATATCCGAATAAGTAGTGATTTTAAAATTAAGTCTATCGCCTTTTATTTTTTTTATTTTAAGTCCTTGTTCATGCGCAACAGATACATCATCTGTAAATTGATCTTTTGTGTTCGTATATGCTTTAAATATTTTACTTAAATTAAAAGCTTGAGGCGTTTGGGAGGTTATTAAAGAATTTCTATTAACTATATCAAGAGCTGTTTTTTTTCTGAGTGTGTCATCAATATCTAATGATGGAAAAACTCCGTCATAAGATTCAAGTTTATTTAAACAATTAGTTATTAATTTTTTACTTACAAAAGGTCTTGCTGCATCGTGAATCAAAACAATATCATTTTTAGTAACATTATATTTCTTAAATAATGAATTTAGTCCTTTGAAAGAAGATTTATGCCTTGATAAACCTCCATTAACTATATTTTCTATCTTTTTGTATTTTTTAGGTAAATCGTTAACAAGTTTTCTATAATTTTTATTAACGACTATAGTAATGCTATCAATTAAGTGATGTTTATTAATAGATGATAATAAATATTCTAAGGGAGAAATATTAGCACAATTATAGAATTGTTTAGGTAGTTTGTTTTTCCTACCTAATGCTCTTTTTCCTTCTCCACCAGCAAGAATAATAAAGTGTTTCATATCAACTTTCTAAATCAATATTTGCCTAATTATTAGGCATCCTATATAAATGCCTACTTATTGAGCATTTATTATGAATAAAAATACTAATATATACGAGAAAGTGCTAAATTCAATTACCTTTCCAATTATCATTATTGATAAGGAAATGATTATACTTATGTTAAATTCAGCTGCTGAGGACTTTTTTAAAAATAGTGCAAAGCTTATTATAGGTAAGTCTATAAATGATTATATACCTTTTGCGTCACCGCTAGTGCCTCTTTTTCATAAATGTGTTGAAAATAATGCCTCTTTCAAAGAATATAAGATTGATTTGTCTACCCCCTTAACCGGAGAGCATAAAAATGTAGATATACAGGTATCTCCTGTTTCAAATGTTTTTGGTAACTTTCAAATAATTTTTTTAGAACATCATTATGAAAAGAATCTAGTTTTCCAAAATGAAAATCTAAAAAATAAATTATCGATGTCAAATATGTCTCAAGCTCTTGCTCATGAAGTTAAGAATCCTCTTGCTGGTATAAGAGGTGCTGCACAATTGTTAGAAAAGAATATTAATAAGAAGGACCATGATTTAACTGGATTAATATGTAGTGAAGTAGATAGAATAAGGCGTTTAATAGATAATTTGGAAGTTTTTGATGATTCTATTCCTCTAGAATTAAAGCCAATCAATATACATACCATTTTAAGGCATGTTAAAGATATTATGGTTAATTCAGAAAATATTGGTTTCAAAATAATAGAAAATTATGATCCCTCTATACCAAATGTACTTGGCAATGAAGATCAATTAATACAGGTATTAATCAATGTTATTAAAAATTCTATAGAAGCTTTTAAGGGCATTGATAATGAAGATAAGCAAATAGTTTTAACCACCTCTTTTGAGAATGGCTACCTAGTTAAAGAAAATTATAGTGATAAAAAAGTAAGGCTTCCTATTAAAATATCTGTAAAAGATAATGGATCTGGAATACCTGAATCTTTGATGCCAAATATTTTTCAACCATTTGTTTCATCGAAAAGAAGTGGAGAAGGCGGATTAGGTCTTTCAATAGTCTCAAAATTTATCAGTGACCATAATGGGGCAATAGAAATTAATTCCGATCAAAGTGGTACGAATTGTGTAATTAGATTAATGGCGGAGAGCTAAAAATGACTCAAAAAAATATTATACTTGCTGAAGATGACGATTCTATTAGGTTAGTTACTACAAGATATCTTGAAGATTCAGGATTTAATGTTCTTTCTGCAACTTCTTTAAAAGATTTATGGAAATTAATTGAATCTGGTGCGGGAGAAGCTTTGGTCACCGATGTTATGATGCCTGACGGTGAATTATTTGAAATTCTTCCTCAAATTATTGAACTGAGAGATAACCTTCCTGTGATTGTTATAAGTGCAAAAAATAACCTTCAAACCGCTATTTCTGCAACTAAACAGGGCGCATATGAGTATTTACCTAAGCCTTTTGATTTAGAGGAATTATTGAGCCTTGTGGTAAATGCAATAGAAAGTAGAAATGTTAAAAGAGAAAAAGTTAAATCATATCAAAGCGGAGATAAACAATTAATTATTGGACGGTCTCCATCCATGCAGGATCTTTACAAATCTATCGCTAGATTATCTCAAAATGATTTAACCGTAATGATTTATGGAGAAAGTGGAACAGGAAAAGAACTTGTCGCCAAGGCTTTACATCAATACGGACCAAGATCTGATCAGCCATTCATAGCTTTAAATATGGCAGCAATACCAAGTGAATTAATTGAAAGCGAGCTATTTGGTCATGAAAAGGGTTCTTTTACCGGCGCTCACCAGAAGACTGACGGAAAATTCAAACAGGCTGAAAAAGGAACTTTATTTCTAGACGAAATTGGAGACATGCCAATTGAGGCCCAAACAAGACTTTTAAGAGTTTTACAAGAGGGTGAATTTACATCTATTGGAGGTAAAGAAAAAATAAAAACTGATACACGGATAATAGCTGCTACTCATAAGAATTTACCTTTATTAATTGAGAAAGGTATATTTAGGGAGGACTTATATTATAGGTTAAATGTTGTTCCTATTAGCATTCCTTCTCTAAGAGAAAGAAAAGAAGACCTTGTTGAGTTAGTTAATCATTTTCTAAACAAAGCTGAATCTTTAAAACTCTCACCAAAAAAGATTGATACTAAGGGTTATAAAATTATTGAATCGTATAGTTGGCCTGGAAATGTTAGGGAGCTTGAAAATTTTATATATAAATTATCAGCCTTATACACAGAGGATCTATTGGATACAAAAATACTTAAAAAAGAAATTAAAATTTTAAAGGATATGGATAAAAAGATTTCTGATACAGCTAAAGGATTTTTATCTTTAATTTCAAATTATTTTTCTAAGAACATAAGTAAGATTTCTGAAGATCATTCAGGTGAGATTTATAATCACTATATAAATGAAGTGGAAAAAGCTTTATTAGTAGAAATATTAAAAAGTAAAAATGGTAATCAGTTAAGGGCTTCAGAGATTCTTGGGTTGAATAGAAATACATTGAGAAAAAAAATTACAGAACTTAATATTGATATTGATATTGAAAAAAGTAAATAAATAGGAGTGATTATGAGTGGACCTTTATCAGGAGTAAAAGTTTTAGAATTTGCGGGAATTGGGCCAGGACCTTTTTGTGGAATGTTATTGTCAGATATGGGTGCGGAAGTTCTTAGAATTGATAGATCACCTAAGGGCGGTTCTAAACATCAAATAGAAGGAAGAGGGAAGAAATCTATAATTTTAGATTTAAAAAATGAAAAACATAAAGAAATTTGTCTAGATTTAGTATCTAAAGCGGATATTTTACAAGAAGGAATGAGGCCTGGAAAGATGGAAGATCTAGGGCTTGGTCCTGAAGATTGTTTTAAGGTTAATCAAAAATTAGTTTATGGAAGAATGACTGGTTGGGGTCAATATGGGAGCCTATCGCAGGCCGCTGGTCATGATATTAATTATATATCCTTAACAGGGGCTCTCGGTGCAATTGGAAGGAAAGGCGAGAAACCCGTTCCGCCATTAAATTTAGTTGGTGATTTTGGAGGAGGGGCTCTATATTTAGCTATGGGAATGCTTGCAGCATTACATGAATCAAAGATATCCGGAAAAGGACAAGTTGTTGACTGCGCTATGACAGATGGCTCTGCATCTTTGATGACAATGTTCTATGGGTTTCTTAGTTCTGGTATTTGGAATGATAATAGAGGATCAAACTTATTAGACACTGGTGCGCACTTTTATGATGTTTATGAGACAAAAGATAATAAATTTATATCACTAGGATCAATTGAGCCTCAATTCTATAGTTTATTAATAGAAAAAGCTGAAATAAGAGATAATGATTTTGAAGATCAGCACAATAAAGATATATGGCCTGATTTAAAATTAAAGGTTGAGGATATTATTAAGATGAAAACAAGAGATGAATGGTGCGATATAATGGAAGGAACAGATGTTTGCTTTAGCCCAGTTTTATCTTTGTCTGAGGCCCCTAAACACCAACATAATATTGATAGAAAGACATTTATTGAGAATGAAGGTGTTGTTCAGCCTAACGTAGCTCCAAGATTTTCGAGAACTAAATCAAAAATTCAAGGCCCCTCCGCAATAAATGGCCAACACAATGATACAGCCCTAATAGATTGGGGCATTTCAGAGGAAAAAATTAAGAAATTATTCTAATCGCCTTTTTTAGGAAAAAAAATCGTTCTTAACCAAGAAAAGAGATTATTATTCTTTAAATCCTCTTTTAATAGGTAATTCATCAACTGATCATAATCATTAGATTTGAATAAATCTTTTCTAGTTCTTATTTTTTTATTTTTATCTAAAGATTTTATTTCTCTTGCAGGATTACCAGCATAAACTTTATCATTAGGCACATCTGAAGTGACAACTGATCCTAATCCAATTATAGAATTTATTCCTATTCTTACGCCTTTAGATATTTTAGAACCTTCTCCTATCCAAGCATTATCACAAATAATTATTTTTTTACTTATCCCTGGAGAATCTATTCTATCATAAGAATTATGCCAATCTGAGTCACTAATATAAACATTACTAGCAAGCATTACATTAGAGCAGATTTCTATTTCTTCTGCTGCCAATATTCTTGCACCGGGAGATATAAGGACATTATCTCCAATCTTGATTTTTGCGTTTGAATTATTTCTGTTCCAAGAACAAATTTGTGTAATTACATTTTTAGAGGTTCTAATGTGAACATTATCTCCGATATAAATATTGTCACCATAAATATCAAGATTCCATGGTTTATTAATATCTAGATTTTCTCCAACTTCTTTAAAATGTGGTTTAACAAAATATTTTGTCCAGGCTTTATAAAAATTTTCTACTATTCTTCTGATATAATAAGGTCTTCTATCTTTAATCAAAATTTTAGTTCCATACTAATGCATTTTACTAGATTGAATTTCATAATATCCTTTTTTAAATGTTCCAAAAATTTCATTTACTTGAGGATGTCTTACTGGTTCGCCAGTATCATCATACAGTAAATTTTGTTCTGAAACATAAGCTACATACTCAGTAACTTCATTTTCAGCTAATAAATGATAAAAAGGTTGATCTTTTTTTGGTCTTATATCCTCAGGAATAGAAAGCCACCATTCTTCAGTATTATTAAATGTCGGGTCCACATCAAATATGACGCCTCTAAATGATAAAAATCTATGTCTGACAATTTCGCCTATTTTAAATTTAGCGTCTCTTTCCATATTATTCTCCTGTGAAATAGGAATATAAATTATACCTTAAATA
>JAZAJI010000008.1:0-15166 GCA_036230365.1 Pseudomonadota bacterium | reverse complement strand
ACGCTCGTGGCAACTGGTAGAATGATATCTTTCTGTGAAAATGCTGCACAAGCATTAGCAGATGATGGAATAACTTGTGATATCATTGATCCAAGAACAACTAGCCCATTAGATGAAGATGCAATTCTTGATAGTGTTGAAAAAACTGGAAGACTTGTTGTTGTTGATGAAACGCCTCCAAGGTGTTCTTTTGCTTCTGATATTGCTGCTCTAGCAGCAAGTGAAGTATTTTCTTCTCTAAAAGCTCCAGTTAAACAATTAACAGGCCCTCATTCACCTGTTCCTTTTGCTAAAGAATTGGAAGGGGCATTTCTTCCATCTCCAAACAAAATTAAAGATTTGGTGTCTGAAGTAGTTAACTATAAATAGGGTTTTATCATGAGTAAGAAGATTGAAGCTCTCACGATGCCTAAATGGGGTATCGAAATGGAGGAAGGAAAACTTATTGAATGGCTTGTAGAAGAAGGTACAAGTTTTTCAAAAGGTGATCCACTACTTGTTGTAGAAACTGATAAAATATCAAATGAGATTGAAGCTGAATTCGATGGTCTATGTAGAAAGAGGATTGTTGAAGTAGATGGAACATATCCAGTAGGTGCTTTACTAGCCGTTTTTGCTGCTGAAGAAGTTTCCGATGATGAAGTTGATAAATTTATAAACGATTTTGTTCCAGTTGATTCCTCATTTAGTCCTGAAAGTGCTGTATCTGAAAAAAAATCTGAAGAAAAAGTCGCTCCTGTTAAAAAAGAAAAGCCTAAAGCAAGCGGTGATTTACCGTCATCTCCTCCAGAAAATATTAATATTTCTCCAAAAGCTTGGGAGGTCGCTCTTGAACTGGAAGTTGATGTTACATCAATAACACCATCAGGAAGACGCGGTAGAATTTCTGTTCAAGATGTTGAACAAATTGCAGACCCTGCAAAACTTGCAGCCTATAAAGGTGAAGAAAGCGAATCAAGTCCTGCGCAACCTTCTGATAATCCATCAGAACTTATTGCTCATAGCGGAATGCGAAAAGTAATTGCAGAAAGAACTACAACTTCTAAAAATACTGCACCACATTTTTATCTCAACATAGATTTAGACGCTAAAAAGTTATCAGTTAAACGGGAAGAGCTAAACAAAGGAAAAGATAAAAAAGAAAAAATTTCCGTAAATGACCTTATTATTAAATGTGTTGCATCTGCACTTACCAAGCATCCTGAAGTTAATATTAATTGGACCGATGATGGAATTTTACAATTTAAAAATGCTGATATTTCTGTTGCCGTTGCAACAGATGCAGGACTGATAACGCCGATTGTAAAAAAAGCTAATGAAAAAAGTGTCGAGGAAATTTCTTCTGATGTGAAAAGATTATCTGACTTGGCCCATTCTAATAAGTTAATGCCAGAAGATTATCAAGGTGGTACTTTTTCTATTTCAAATTTGGGAATGCTGGGCATTAAATCCTTTACGGCAGTTATTAATCCTCCTCAATGCGGAATACTTGCCATTGGAAAACTTGAAGATGATAAGATATCAGTGACAATGTCATGTGATCATCGTGGTATTGATGGAGCCGTTGGCGCACGATTTCTTCAGACCCTATCTGAAATTGTTGCCAATGCCGAAGGTATCTAAACTTTTTTTTCTGAATCTTCCCAATAAGGATCTCTTAAATTTCTTTTTAGAATCTTTCCTGTTGGAGCCTTTGGAAGCTCATCAATAAATTTAACAGATTTTGGTTTTTGATAAGACGCTAAATGTTGTTTAGCAGTATTTATGATATCATCTTCGCTAGCACTCATATTAGGTTTTAAAACTACATAAGCCTTTACTGACTCACCCCATTCATCATCAGGTATACCAAAAACAGCAGTTTCTAGAACAGCTTCATGTTTACAAATTGCTTCTTCAACTTGAACGGAATAAATATTCTCTCCACCAGAAATAATCATATCTTTTGCTCTATCTTTGATAAAAATATAATTATCTATATCCCAAGTCGCTATATCGCCTGTCCACATCCAACCATTACGAATAGTTTTTTCTGTTAAGTCAGGTCTCCTAAAATATCCAACCATATTAGCGTCAGATCGAACAATAATTTCACCAGGTGTTTCGCCATCATTTGGAACTGGGTTTCCGTCTTTATCAACGACTTGAACCGATGTAACAAACCCCTCTCTTCCGCAAGATTTTAACCTTTCCTCATTAACCCCTTCAATCGCAGCTTTAATATGATCTTCTTGGGAAAGAAATGTCATAGTTGTCCCTTCTGTTTGTCCATATCCTTGAATTATCTGGCACGGCAATTTATCAAGAACTTCCCTAATCACTCTTGAGGGCATTGGACCACCTCCATATTGAACACATCTGAGACTATTAAGATCATATTTCTCAAAACCGTCTACTGCTAGCATCCAATTCAACATAGTTGTTATGCCCAAAAATCCTGAAACCTTCTCTTGCTGGATTAAATCGAGCGCTAGCTTTGCGTCAAAATTCATTAAAACTATTGGACATCCATGAGCCGTATAATTCATAGCTAATAAAACTGGTATATGGAACATCTGACCTGTTAGCATATAAACATCGGATGGAACTATTCTTTCTGCTACTGTTTGGTTAAGCATTCCAAAATATGCTGATTTATGAGTATGAAGAGCTCCTTTTGACTCCCCAGTAGTACCACCCGTATAAAGAATAAAAAATGGATCCTCATCACCGGTATGGAGCGCTTGTTTAACTTCCTCCGATGAAGAAGATTCTAGTAATTTTTCGAAACTATCATCTCCTCCTTCTCCATATTCCATCCAATAATCAATAAAATCGATCTCTTTCTCTAGATCAGATTTTATATCTTTAAACTGCCCTTCGCAGATAAAAACCTTTGGTTCGCCATTTTCTAAAATTTTAGATATTTCATCTTTTGCTAATCTCCAGTTTAAAGCATGAGCAACCAAACCTGCTTGCCCACAAGCAAAGAATATAGCGAGATACTCTATTGAATTTTGCGAAAGAATTGAAACACGGTCACCTTTCTCTAGGCCAAGAGAGAGAAGACCGTTAGCTATCTTTTTAACTAAATCATCTAACTCTTTAAAAGTTATCCTTCTTTGAGATGTGTTATCAAAAACTGCCCAGGCGTTAGGTTGCCGTTTGGCTTGCTTTGATGTAATTAGGCCAATGTTAATCATACTTATACCTAGTTTAATGGATCTAAAAATTCACGAGTATATGTTCCGTCAAGACAATCAAGGAGTTTTGGGGCTATCTCTTTAAAGTGCTCTGTTTCCTGGTGAGCTTCATCCATTTCTTCACTTACAAAGGACTCTATAACAGCATATGCATTCTCTTCCCGCAGTTTATAGAACTTATAAAATAAACATCCGTCTTCATTTTCTTTCACTGCATCTTCAAGTTCTTGGCAAGCATTTACAAATGTTTGCTTTTTCTCAGGATTTATTTTCATACGCGCTATAAAAGTAAAAGCCATTTTTTTCCCCATTTATGTTGATTTTTTCATAATAATATTTGCATATTAATATTATATTTCCAAGTTCATTAATAACATGGAGGATTAATTGGATATCAGTAAAATTAATAATATTTCAGAGTTTGCAACTTCTTTTTCTGATGAAGTTAGCGATAAACAATGCTTAATTGTTGATAAAGATCAAAGAACTAATAAACAATTTTCAAACAATATTTTAAATCACGCTAAAAGGTTTATCTCTTTTGGGCTAAACAAAGGTGAAAGAATTGGAATTTTGTTTTTTAACTCTATTGAATATTTAGAAATTATGTATGGAGCAATGTACGCCGGATTGGTTCCCGTAACAATTAACGCAAGATATAAAACTAGTGAACTCGACTATGTTTTAAAAGATAGTGAATGTAGATATCTTTTTATTACATCTGAATCAGATGAAATAACTAATTTTTCTGAACTAATTCTTTCAGTATTAGATGAAAATAATCAAAAAATAGAAGGTTTATATTCTACTTATGTCATAGGTGGAAGTAGCGATGACAGATTAAAAGATTTTGATGAATTTTTAGCCTTAGATACTTCTAAAGTAGAATTAAATGGACCATTAAGCGGAAGTGATGATGCTGCTTTTATAATGTATACATCAGGAACTACCTCAAACCCTAAAGGATGTCCGCTAAGCCATAACAATATGATCCATTCATCAAAATCAATGTTAGAAAGATGGGATATTTCTAATAAAGATGTGTTTTGGGATCCTCTACCTATGTTTCATATGTCTTCAATTCTTCCATTTTCAGCATGTTTAATTGCCAAAGCACCTTTCATATCAACCGTTCACTTCAACCCAGATGATTCATTGAAAGTTCTTGAAGAAAATAAAGTATCAATTGCTTTCCCTGCTTTTCCAGCAATTATGTTAGCGTTAGTAAATCATCCCAAATTTGATGCTGAAAAATTATCAAGTATTAGAATAATTAATAATGTGGCTCCTTTGGATACCTTGAGGTCTTTCCAGGATGCATTACCAAATGCAAAATTAGTTTCAGCTTATGGATTAACTGAAGCAGGTGGAGTGTCTGCATATGGTGCTGAAGATGACCCTCTAGAAAAAAGAATAACAACCAGCGGAAAACCTTTTAATGGAGTAGAAATTAGAATCATTAATCCTGAAACGGGCGATAGACAGCCTCATGATGAAAAAGGATTGATTGAAATTAAAGGGCCTTCAGTTTTTAAAGGCTATTTAAATGATCCAGTAAAAACAAAAGAAACTCTTTCTGAGGATGGCTGGTTGTCTACAGGAGATATAGGTTCCTTAAGTGAAGATGGATATATTAGTTATCATGGTAGGCTAAAGGATATGCTTAAGGTAGGGGGAGAAAATGTCGCCGCTTTAGAAATTGAATCTTTCTACAATAATCATGAAAGCGTCTTATTGAGTCAAGTTGTTGGAGTAGAGGATGAAAGATTAGGTGAGGTCGCAGCATTATTTATTGAAAAGCATGATGGCGCAAGTGTAAGTTCTGATGAACTAATAGAATTTGCAAAAGGTAAAATTTCTAATTTTAAGATTCCAAGATATATAGTTTTCGTTGATAATTGGCCCATGTCCTCAACAAAGGTGCAAAAATTTAAACTTAAAGATTATGATCTTGGCGAAAAAGTTTTTGGATAAAATAATCTTATTCCTCTGGCAGAACTCTATAATAAATAATTTTATTATCCTGTAATTTTACAATCCCAATAAATGGCTTTTTTGTATTATCTACTCCTATAACATTTGCCTTAAAAGCTCCAAGCTCCCCATCTGAGACAACATTTTCTACCTTATGTATAATTCCTTCCACTTGAGTCTCTTTAACTCTGCTTCTCAAGAATTTTTTCACTTCTTCTTGTCCGTTTAAAATATCCTTAATACTACTTTTATGACCATCATGCTCCCAAACTTGATTGTGAACCCATCTTACTTGAGGGTGCATAGCTTCAATAGCTGCATCAGCATTAGCATTATCTATATTGTTGAAATAAATATCTTGCAAAAGGTACAAAAGATGGTCTTTATAATTAACACTAGGCACTATACCCCCCATCAACTCCTATAATTTGACCATTGATATATCCGGCCTTTTTATCAAGCAAAAACTTAACTAATTCAGAAACTTCATTTGGCTCACCCATACGAGGCATAGGAGTTCTTTCAAGGCACATCTCAATAACATCCTGGGCTGTCTGATCAACAGTAAATGATGAATGAACTATACCGGCATCAATTACCCCAGGCGCAACTGCATTTATTCGTACATTTGTATTTTTAACTTCTCTCGCCAATTGACGTACAATTCCCATTATTGCTGTCTTTGGAATTCCTGACATACCATCATTTTCTAATGTTCTTAAAACAGCGGTTGTCAAAAGTTGAACTATTGAACCCCCTCCATTTTTACTTAAAATAGAAAAAGATTCCTTTAACACATTAAAAGATCCAAATACATCAATTGAAAGAATTGATTTGAATTCATCATCTGTTACATCAACCAAAGGTTTTAAAGGTATTGCGGGGCCAACGGCATTAACGACACCAACAAGATCAATGTTATTATTTCTTTCAGATAACTCTAAAAAATCTTTTACAGATTTAATATTACATACATCTACATGAGATATTTCTGCATTAAATCCATCTTTGATAAAACTGTCACAAAGGGTTCTAGCCTTTTCTTTGTTTTTATTATAACCAATTAGTAAATGATAATCTTGAACTAAACTTTGAGTAACTGCAGCACCCAAACCACCACTTCCACCAAATATCGCAATACTTTTCATAGAATTACTCCTTTAATATTAACAAGTTTAAGTTAATTATAAGATTTAGACTATTCTTAAAAAACTTTCGCGGGATGATCCGGGTCTATTATTTCTTGAATTTCAAAGACATTACCATCGCAATCCCTTCCATAAGTTGCTTTAACCTGACCAAAATCTTTAGGTGGTGAATGAAATTTAACACCATTCTTAAGTAATCGATTATATTCATCTTCAATATTTGTTACATCAACACAAACATGAGTATGACCATGGTTATTTACAGGTCTTTTTTTATCCATAGGTTCTGATGGAGGTGAAGAGTATTCAAAAAATTCAATCATTATATTTCCGCATTTAAGAAAACCTTGTTTTGCAGAACTATTTTCTAAACCAACAACTTCATCAATTTCCTTTGATCCCTTTGGCCACTCTGTACGAGCCACTTCTTGAAAACCAAAGTTTTTACAATACCAATTCATAAGTTTTTCTATATCAGGCGTTGAGATAGCTGCGTGATGTAAACCATTAATTGTCATTTTTATCTCCTTTTTTTCATTGAATTATACCTTTAGGAATAACCAAATGAATATCTTGCGTATTAATATTCATAATTTAACACTTTCAACCGATCCACTTATTTAGCTCATGATGAAAATGTCTTAGTCTTAATTCTTGTTCACTCCAAAGAGGTCCTCTAAAACCTTTTGAACGAGCGCCCTTTTGAACAAAGGGAATTAATTCAGAATCCTGTTCTAATACTTCTCCTAAATCTGGCTTTACGCCTAGTGGATATCGGACTATATCAGGACGAATTTTACCACTTGTGTTTGTTCCCTCCGGAAGACCAAACCAACCTGGAACATGATAATTAGGATCATCAACTGTTCGATAATTTATCGAGGTATCATATACAAAGATTTCTGGATCTTTTGGGTGAGGCATAAATTTATGAACAAAAACACCTTCTGGGTGGCAGCCAATTTGAATATTTGGAAATATTCCATATACAAAACTATCTGTAAGTTGCGCATCAGTAAAACGATTATATCCAAGATTAAATTTCTCAGAAAATTCTCTCTTCTTTTCTTGTATAGCTTTCTTTGCTTCTATTGCAGAACCTTTAAATTTTATTGGATCAATTCCTACATCAGAAAGCATTATGTTAGTTGACTCATTAACTAAATCATGACCTTCTTGTCTTTTACTAGGTTCAATAAAAGGGACAATCATTCGATTCATTCCATTATTCCAAGTATCTAATTGCACAAAATAATCTTCCATCATTCCTTGAGTTTGAGGATGAATAAATGACAAATGATAAGTTTCATAAAAAGCCTCAAGACCAATTTTCCAATTTGCACCCCATTCAGATTGGACATGCCTTATTACATTCATGTTTTCAACTTCGTAAAGATCTAAATGATCGGCAACTTCGCCTAAATATTCTCTAACAGAAACAGGGTTATCACTAAGAGTAACCCATATAAAGCCACATTCTTCTTCAACCCTAATTCTAGAAAGATCCAAATCATAACAGAGGACTTCCTCTCGGAAAGTTTCAGAATCTGAAACTAATTTATTAGTACCATCAAGATTAAATTTCCAACCATGAAACATACATCCTATATCCTTAACAAACCCAAAATCTTCAAAAAGTAATTTATTACCTCTATGGGGACAGACATTATAAAAAGCACTTACCGTACCTTCAGAAGAACGCATTACAATTATAGATTCTTTACCAATATTGAAATTGAAATAATCTCCAATGCTTTTTATATCACTTGAGGCACATGCCATTAGCCAAGTCTTAGTCCAAACCTTCTCCCATTCCAAATCCATAAATTCATTGGAATGGTAACGCTCTGGATCTATCCTCTCAGTACCAAAGTCTTTGTAGAGAGTTTTTTTCTCTAAACCCTTTCCTTCTGGATTGTTTTTCCAGCCCTTCTTATAATTAAATTTTTCTTTATTGTTCATTAATCTTTTGGGCTAACATCTAACTCAACTTCACCTAAAGCAAGTTTATGAAGCCATTCAGAATCTAAGATCCAGTCAATATTTTTATTTTCATCAAAATATGTAACAGAACCGCGTCCACTAAAATACATTTCAGTTAATACTTCACATTTTGCATCAAAATGCTCCGCATATACTGGTTCAAATCCATATGTACCAGCAGGAGCAGTTCCTATATCATAAATTAATTCTCCTTTGGTAACAAAAAACTCTCCACTTCCTTGATGTCTGTGAGCTTGAAAAGCTGCTCCTGGATCCATTTGAACATAAAGAGTCCAATCTCCAGTTTTTAAACATGCTCTAAGAACCTTGAAGCGAGAACCACCTCCAACTTCGATCCATTCCATTTTGTTTGTATCTTTAATAATATCACCGGCATCTGATACGATTTCAGCATCATTTAATTGCTTAAGCACTACATTCATAGTAATTCCCCCAAATTATCTAAGCCAAACTTATTGACTAAATAAAAATTTACTACAGAGTTAGAAAAAATACAAAAAAATAGAAAGGATAAATAATGAATAATCTAATATTAAATCCAGCAATATGTATGATTATACTAACTTTTTTTATGATGATATGGATGTACGCAACAAGAATACCAGCATCAAAAATAATTGAAAAAAAAGGAATAAATCTTCAAGATCTTTCGCACCCTTCAAAGTTAGGTGGTATATTTCCAAGCAAAGTTGAGAGAGTTGCGGATAATTACAATCATTTATATGAACAACCTACTGTATTTTATGCTTTAACTTTTATTATTTGGGCACTTAATTTAACGGATACCTTTTACCTTGGCTGTGCATGGATTTATTTTATTATCCGAGTAATACATTCAATTTATCAATCTACCGTGAACCTAGTTTGGATAAGATTTTCTTTATTTATTCTTAGTTGGTCTATATTAGCATTGATGATTGTTAAACTTAGCTTTACTGTATTAATTTAAATATAGGAGGAGTTATGCCTGATTTAGAAAAGAGATTAGAAAAAGTTGAAGCCTATCAAGAAATTGAAGCTTGTCTAACAAGATATTGCCGAGCTCTTGATTGGGTTGATGAGGAACTTTTAAAGTCCTGCTTTTTAGAAGATGGGTACATTGATTATGGGTTTTATGCAGGTGATGCTAAAGGTTTTATTCCAGTTGTTATGGAAATTGAAAAAAACGGACATACTTGGCATCATATAGCTAACATTTCAATAGAACTTAATGGAGATAAAGCTGAAGTAGAAAGTTATGGTTTAACTGTTGGGGGTGATGTTGTTGATGGCCATATTCCAAATGTAAATGTTTATTGCGGCAGGTATCATGATGAATTTACTAAAACATCGGAAGGTTGGAAAATAAGTCGTCGTTTATATATCTTAGATGCAAACTTCCCTGCACATTCCGGAAATATAAGAGAAGATTTACAAGGACTTTTCTCTGGAGTTGATCTTAGAACAAATAACGATAAGTATAGAAAACTATATAAGTAATAAAGGAGAAAAGTTAATGTCTACATTGTTGGCGCACATAAAGATTGTTGAAGGAAATGAAGAAAAATTCGAAGAAATCTCAAGAGAGCTATATGAAAAAACTCATGATAATGAAGATTCTGTTATTCATTACGAATATTGGCGAGGAAGAGAAAAAGGATCTTACTATACCTTGTTAGCGTATCCATCGTATTTGGATTTCTTGATTACCCATCAAATTAGTGAGCATCATGAATCTGCGGCTGGGAATTATGGTGATATTATTGCGGATCTAGATCTTGAATGGCTCGATCCAGTAGATGGTGCCTCAAAACTAGGTTCTACAGAAACCCAAGAAGTTCCTGATGATGCCCCTGAACTTGCAAAACAATATGACAAAGATCACGCAGTTGTAATGCAGGACTGGTGGCAAGCACTAAGAAAAGGGTCTTAAAAAAATTTAATGCGCTACTTATTTGCTATTTTTATATTATTAGCTCTTCTTTTAGATTCATCTAATACTTTTGGTTCAGCAAATGCTGAAAGTGAAAGTTCTTCGGTTTTATTAAGTGGAGAAACTGACTCAAAATCAGCAGAAATTTTTTCTGATAGATGTATAGACTGTCATAGCGGTGGTGTGCCAAGAGCTCCTCACCTAACTACATTTCAGGTGATGTCTCCAGATTATATTTTAAGCACCTTGAATGGGGTTATGTCGAGCCAAGCAGAAGGTTTGTCAACCGAACAAAAAATTAAATTATCAGAGTATATTACTGGCGGAAAAATATCAGGTAATCTTCCCGCGCCTAATTTTTGCACTAATGATGTTGAAGGAATCAAACTCTCTAAAGATAATGCATATTTAGAATGGGGCTATGATAAAGAGAACACGAGATATACAAAATCAAATTTAAATAGTTCAAATGCAAAGAATTTAAAATTAAAGTGGGTTTTTGCTTACCCTTCTGCAACTAGAGCTCGTTCGCAACCATCTATAGCAGGAAATACAATTTTTGTAGGTGGTCAAAACCTATTTTTGTACGCCTTGGATAAAGAAACAGGATGTGTAAGATGGAGAACTAAAACAGATGGAGAAATTAGATCTGCTCCAGCTATAAGTTTTTCAGAACAAGGAAATTATATCTATGTTGGTGATTATGAAGGCAATCTTTACAAAATCGATCCTCTAAACGGAAAGAAAATTTGGGTTAAATCCTTACGTTATCATCCGCGCGTTATCTTAACTGGCTCAGTAAGGGTAGATAATAATATTATTTATGTTCCTCTTTCTTCGAGAGAATGGGCTGATGGAGCTGATCCAGAATATCAATGCTGCACATTCAGAGGAGGTGTTATGGCTTTAGATGCTGACACAGGAAAAGAAATGTGGACTACTTATTCCATTCCTGTTCCTCCAAAACCAACAGGAGAATATAATAATATGGGAATAGAAATATTAGCGCCATCTGGAGTACCTGTTTGGAATTCACCTACTTTAGATAACAAAAGGAACCTAATATATTTTGGTACAGGAGAGTCATACTCTTCACCTGCATCAGATACAAGCGATTCTATAATTGCTATTAACAAAGATAAAGGCGGTATTGTTTGGGTTTATCAGGCAGAAGAAGGTGATGCATGGAATATGGGTTGTTTTGTTGAGGCGGATGCAAATTGTCCCGCCCAAGATGGTCCAGATTGGGATTTTGGCGCGTCAGTAATTCTTGCTGATATTAATAATAAAAATAGTATTTTATTTGCTGGAAGGAAATCTGGTCATGTTTATGCATTAGATGCAAATAATAATGGAAAACTTATATGGACAAAAAGAATAGGAAAAGGAGGATTTGCTGGAGGAGTTCATTGGGGAATGACGACAGATAATAAAAGTGTTTTTGCAGCAGTTGCGGACACAAATTTTATTAATAAATTTCCAGGTCCTGCAACTCCGGGAATTTACTCTCTTGATGGTTTGACTGGAAAACTAAACTGGAAATTTACCCCCATAGATAGATGTCCTGATAATAAAAAACCTGCATGTGATATTGGTATATCTGCAGCTTTATCAGCCACAAATGATGTGGTTGTTGGTGGTGGTTTTGATGGCTGGATATATGTATTAAATAAAGAAACAGGAAAACTTTTATGGGAATTTAATACAGCCATAGACTTTAGTTCCCTTACAAAAATACCTTCTCAAGGTGGTTCAATAGAATCAGATGGTCCAGTTATTTTAGGCGATAACTTATTTATTAATTCAGGTTATCAATATGGTGGTCGTCTTGCTGGTAATGTGTTATTAAATTTTGAAATTACTAATTAATATATTTAATAACCTTTCTTATATATTAAGCATGTACCTTTAAAAGTTAAAATATCTAAGTCATCGTTTCTTCTTAAGGCATGTTCAAAATTAGCGGCTCCTCTTTCTTTTGAAGAGGTGTCATTTTTTGAAATACATTTTGACCAAACATAAACCTCATCCTCAGGCCTTAAAGGATTATTCCATCGAACATTATCCCAACCTAAACCACAAACAAATTTAATATCTCCATTTGCATCATGATCTAAAAGTCTCCATATGGCAGCTGCGTGAATACCGCTAGCAATTAAACCTTTAAAACTAGAATCTTTTGCCTTCTCAGCATCTGAATGAAACCATTGCGGATCATACTTATTAGCAAAATCTAGAATCTCTTTTTCTGAAATCTTTAAGGATTTGGATTTTCTTTCTTCACCAATCTCAATATCTTCGTAATATCGCCATTCTTTATCATTGGCTATCATATATCTAAATTACCTGAAGTAATGGACGGCCAAAATTTTTCCGCTCCATTTGATATCGCTTTTTGGCCAATTATTTTTGACCACTCACTACCAGTTCCAAATTCTGATCTCCATGACCATAATCTTCTCGTTGCAAAATGAAGTCCATGTTCGTAAGTAAATCCAATAGCGCCATGTACTTGATGCGCAATTCCTGCTCCAATAGATATAGCATCATCAATTCTACTTTTTGCAACGGCTATAGCAAAATCTGGATCACCTTTATCCATGCAAAAACTCGCATAATCTGCCGCAACAGATGATGCAGCAACATGAGTAGAAAGAACAGCAAGATCTTGTTGAATAGCTTGGAATTTTCCTATAGGACGTCCAAATTGGATTCTTTCATTAGCATATCTAACCGATTGCTCAAGTATTGACTCCAAAGCCCCCGCCATTTGATTTGAGCGCATTAAAGCTCCAATTTTATGTATTAATTCTGGGTCACAATCAATTATATTGCTTTCTAGAGGCTCAATATTATTTAGTGTTATATTTCCACGACTTTCGAGTGCAATATTGTTATTTTCTTCAATATTCTTTTTATCTAATGCAACTAATCCTACTTTTAGATCATTATTCTCTTCAAATAAGAGGACTCCATGAGAGGAGCTTGATGAGAAAGGAACACGAGGCGAAGTTCCTGAAACTAAACCATTTTCAGAAACAAAAGCGCCTTCTAATAATGTTAATAATGCACCTTCCGGCGAAGAAATTTTTCCTAGACTTAAAATAAAAGCAGCAACAATATTTTCTGCTAAAGGTATTGGCGCTTGATATCTTCCACTCGCTTTGAAAAGAATACCAGCATTCATCCATGTTCCTCCAACACCTCCTAAATCCTCGGGAACAAGAATTAAATTTAAACCATTATCAACAACTTCATTCCAGAGTGTATCAGGCCAAATTCCTTTTTCTGCTTCTTCAATACAATTTTTAGTAACATGATCGCTAAAGAGTTTTTCTGCCGTATCAGATAATAACTGTGATGTTTCATTACTCATTATCTTAGACCCAACCCTCGAGCAATTATTCCTCTTAAAATTTCCCGTGTTCCACCCCTTAAAGAAAAGGAAGGAGAAATTTGAGTTAAAATTGCTAGATATTTTTGAAAATCATTTCCGTTATTATCAGGTTCTAATTCTATCAATCGATTTGCTATATTAGGTAAGTCTTGCTCAAAAACAGCACCTAAATCTTTAACTACAGAAGCTTCTAACGCAGGGTTATCACCATCATTTAACATTCCAGCAACTGAAACAGACATCTGTCTGAGGGTAGTTAAATGTGCCATTTGTCTACCTATTTCTGTGACACCTTCATTATCATTTCTTTCTGAAAACTCTTTAACCAACTCTTGTAGCAATGCATAACTAGATAAATATCTTTCTGGTCCTGATCTTTCTAAAGCTAATTCAGCAGTAACTTGATTCCAACCATCCCCTTCTTTACCGACAAGCATTGTTTCTGAAACCTCAACATCTTCAAAAACGACCTCGTTAAAATGATGTCTACCGGCTAAATCAATTATGGGGCGTATCGTGACTCCTGGAAGAGTAAGATCTACAATAAACTGACTTAGACCTCCATGCCTATCTTCTTCTTTAGATGTTCTAAATAATGCTATCATGTACTGGCAACGTTGAGCTCCAGATGTCCATAACTTTGTTCCATTTACAATATACTTATCACCCTTTTTTTCAGCCTTAGTACGTAAAGCGGCAAGATCGGATCCTGAATCAGGTTCAGACATTCCTATGCAAAAATATGTCTCGCCTTTTAAAATTCCAGGTAAAATTTTCTCTTGCTGCTCTGGAGTTCCATATCTAATAATTAGTGGACCAGATTGACGATCGGCAATCCAATGCGCTCCAACAGGCGCACCAGCTGTAAGCATTTCTTCCAGCATAACATAACGTTCCATAGCTGATCGGCCTGCGCCGCCAAATTCAGTTGGCCAGCTTAACCCTATCCAACCTCTTTCTCCAACTTTTCTACTAAATTCTTCATCAGCACCATACCAAGTTTCTGCACGAGTTTCTTTTGGTACATCAGCTAAAGCAGTTGATAAAAATTCTCTCACTTCTATTCTTAGGACTTCCGCTTCTTCTGGGAATTCAGTTAAACGAAAATTAAAAGGTATAGGCATTTAAATACTCCTTATTTTTTTGACTGCTTATCATTAGTCTTATAGAAATAAAATAATAACTAAACAATAACAAAAGGGAAAGAAATGAGCAAAGTTGAAATAAACAGAAAAATTGCCGAAAATTATTATACATCAATCAATAGTGGTGATTTTGATTCCGTATTAGATCTAATGAGTGAAGATGTAATATTTCATGTCATTGGTACCGGTCCGTTTTCTGGAAGGTGGGAAGGTAGAGATAGAGTGTATGGAGTATTAGTTCCCTCAGTAATGATGTCCTTTAAACCGGAAACTGTCGTTTTCGCTGAAAAATGGAAAATAATGTGTGCTGATGAAGGAAGTGTTGTCGGCTTAATGACAGGAAAAGCAGAAACTCTTAAGAATGAGATATTCGAAGCAACTTATTGTCAAATATTTAAGATTAA
>JAZAJI010000007.1:0-6225 GCA_036230365.1 Pseudomonadota bacterium | reverse complement strand
AATAAAACCGTCGGTATTTTTAGTTGTTCCTTCACCTGGAATTCTATGTACTGGCGATTCAGAATGAAGAATTTTATAAGACTCATACCAATAGTTTTGAGCTCCTGGCTCAAAAAGGTCCACTTCCTCAAGAGACATGGGGCATTTAGCAGTATCTTCGGTTACTTTATCATGAGGCATGTAATGATTTAAAAATAATCAAAGGTAGGTGTCAACAATTAGTTAATTAACTTTTTTTGTAAAGATTATCTAATTGTTCTCCATAAACTTCTTTAACCATATGCCTTCTTACCTTCATTGTAGCTGTAAGCATTCCATTATCAGTTGAAAATGGTTCTTTTGTGATAATGTATCTTCTCACTTTTTCAATTTGTGATAAATTTTCATTTGCCTTTTTTACAGCTGAAGAAACTTTTTCTTCTAACTCACCCTCTGACATATCGCCAACTAATTCAGGTTCTGCAACTATTAGAGCTACTAAATAAGGTCTTCTATCTCCAGAAACCATAGCCTGATGAATTATATCTTGAAATGTTAAAGCGGATTCAGGTCTCACAGGAGCAATATTATCTCCTCCGGAATTAACTATTATTTCTTTTTTTCTGTCCTTGATCGTTATAAAGCCATCTTCATCTATTTCTGCAAGATCTCCTGTATACAACCACCCATCAATTATCGTTTCAGATGTTTCTTTTTCTTGTTTCCAGTAACCTTTCATTACACCATCACCTTTTACAAGAAGCTCTCCTTCTTTTGATAACTTAACTTTTACACCTTTTATAGGAGGCCCAACTGTCTCAATTTTTACTTTATTAGGGGGGACAGCGCTAATTAAAGGACTTGCTTCAGTTTGCCCATAACCTTGTATAATTCTTACACCTAAAGATAAAAAGAAATAGCCTATATCTGGGTTTAAGGCTGAGCCACCAGAAATAAACGCAACAAGTTTTCCGCCAAGTCTTTTTGATATTCTTTTTCTTATTAGAGAACAATAAGAATAATGTTCAATTTTCTCAAAGAAATTTAATTCATTGAACAAACTCTTTTTTCCTAACTTTATTGTTCTATTAAAGATCAACTCCATAATCTTACCTGAGTTTTTTATTTGTATTCTTATTCTTTCGTATAAAACTTCAAATAATCTTGGCACAGCAGTAGAAAGAGTAGGGGATACCTCCAATAAGTTAGATGCAAATTTGTCTGGCCCTTCGGCAAAATAAATTTGAGCACCTAAATAAATTTGTAAATATACCGCTAAATGCTCATATGCGTGTGAAAGAGGCACTAAGGATAGATAAGAATGATTTATATCACCAACTTGCTTAACCAATTCATCTGCGCCTAAAATATTATGATATATAGATTTATGAGTAAGCATGACTCCCTTTGGTCTTCCACCTGTTCCTGATGTATAAATTAAACAACATGTATCATCTTTATCTATCGTATTAAGATTATGAAGCGCTTCAGATATATTATCTTTTCCAATTGATCTGAGTTTATCAAAATTTTCAACCTTGAGTCCTTCAGGCATAAAACCATTATACTCATCTATGGTTATTAATAGATTGCAGCTATCTACCTTACTAATTGCTAAGGCAACTCTGTTAGCTAAAGTATTATTAGAAACGATTACTGCTTTTGCATCAGAATGCTCAATTATATATCTATGATCATCTTCGGTGTTTGTAATGTAAGCCGGAACAGTTATTGCATTAAGTGTATTTATCGCCAAGTCAGAAATTAACCATTCTGGTCTATTTTCTGAAACTATCATAACTTTATCACCTGGCATAATTCCTAAATACTTTAAACCAGCAGAAATTTCTTTTACCCTTTCTTCAGTTTCCGACCAAGATAACGATTTCCATAATCCTTTTTCTTTATGCCAAAGGAATGGTTTATCGCCATATTCTATGCATTTTTGATAAAATAAATTTGGTAAAGTTATATGTTCCATGCTTTATTATATATTCTTCCTTGTTAATTCGTAAAGAGCAACAGCACTGCTAACACTTACATTTAATGTTGTAAAATTAATATTGTTTTTATTATTAATAGACATTAACAGATCGCATTTTTCTTTTGTAAGCCTTCTTAGCCCTCTACCTTCTGAGCCTAAAACCAGAGCCTTTTTATGATCCTTATAATTCTTCATATTTTCAAGGTATACTTCACTATTTTCATCTAAACCTATGATAATAAAGTTATTTTTTTTTATCTTATCTAATGACATTGCTAAATTTGTTACCTCAATAATATTAACTGATTCAAGTGAACCAGATGCAGATTTTGCTAAAGAACCATTTATTTCCGCACTGTGATCTTTTGTTGTAATTATAGTCTTCGCCCCAAAAAAGTTCATTGATCTAATAATAGCACCCATATTCTGCGGGTCAGTAATTTGATCTAAAACAATAAGTAATTCATCGCTTTTTAATACATCTTCGAAATTTGGATAATTTAATGGCATTGTTTCTAAAATAATACCTTGGTGAGATATATTTTCCTTTATTAATGTGTCTAGGTTATTGTTTTTCATTACTTTTATTTTTATTTCAGAATCTTTTTTAAGGCTTGAAATCGTTTCAAAATTTTTTTCATTACAGTAAATTTTTTTAACAATTCTGTTTTTATTGTTTATTGCCGCCAAAGAAGCGTGAATTCCCCATATATAATATGGTGTATTTTTCTTGTTTTTTTTGTTTATTTTTTTTCTCATATGAGGATTTTTTTTAAAGGGTGTTCATTTTGTTATTATTAAAAAAACTGCAATAAATCAATATTTTATGGATTTTTTTTTTAATTCGTATATGTTTTATTTCAATATTTTGTTTTGGGGTATTGACTTTCCTTCCGGAAAGCTCAATAAACCTGATCTGCTTTGGATTTTAAAGCATTGGAAAGCTCTCCAATAATCTTAGGAGGGGTGCCCGAGTGGTTAAAGGGGACGGGCTGTAAACCCGTTGGCTATGCCTACGTAGGTTCAAATCCTACCCCCTCCACCAGTTGAAGAGCTTCTAGGTGGAAGGACAGGCGGGTGTAGCTCAACGGTAGAGCAACAGCCTTCCAAGCTGAAGATGAGGGTTCGATTCCCTTCACCCGCTCCAAAATCCAAGGCTTTTTATAGCCGATATTCGGTTTAATTTGTGGAGAAACATATTATGTCTAAAGAAAAATTTGAACGTACCAAACCCCATTGTAATATAGGAACTATTGGTCATGTGGACCATGGTAAGACAACTCTTACTGCCGCAATAACTAAAGTCCTGTCTGACGAAGGGAATGCAGAGTTTTCTGCTTTTGACCAAATTGATAATGCACCAGAAGAAAAAGAACGTGGAATAACTATAGCAACGTCTCATGTTGAGTATGAAACAGAAAATCGACATTATGCTCATGTTGATTGTCCTGGCCATGCTGATTATGTAAAAAATATGATTACTGGCGCTGCTCAAATGGATGGAGGTATATTAGTTGTATCAGCTGCTGATGGCCCAATGCCGCAAACTAGAGAACATATTCTTCTAGCAAGACAGGTTGGTGTTCCAGCTTTAGCGGTATTTATGAATAAGGTAGACCAAGTTGATGATGCTGAACTTCTTGATCTTGTTGAGATGGAAATTAGGGAACTACTAACAGAGTATGAGTTTCCTGGAGATGATATTCCAATAGTTAAAGGCTCTGCACTTGCAGCTCTTGAAGGTAAAGATGAAGAAACTGGAAAAAATGCTATTTTAGAATTAATGAAACAAATAGACGATTATGTTCCACAACCGGACAGACCTAAAGATCAACCTTTCTTAATGCCAATTGAAGATGTTTTTTCTATTTCTGGAAGAGGAACAGTTGTAACTGGCCGTGTTGAGAGTGGTATTATTAATGTTAATGAAGAGATTGAGATTGTTGGAGTTAAAGAAACTCAAAAAACTGTTTGTACAGGTGTTGAAATGTTTAGAAAACTTCTTGACCAAGGCGAAGCAGGTGACAATGTAGGTATTCTTCTTAGAGGCATTGATAGGGAGCAAGTTGAGAGAGGTCAAGTTTTATGTAAGCCCGGATCAATTACTCCTCACACGAAATTTAAGGCGTCTGCATATATATTAACGAAGGAAGAGGGTGGAAGACATACACCGTTCTTTACTAATTATAGACCTCAATTCTATTTTAGAACTACTGATGTTACCGGAGTTTGTAGTTTAGATAAAGGAACAGAGATGGTAATGCCTGGTGATAATGTTGAAATGGATGTTGAATTAATAGTTCCGATTGCTATGCAAGATAATCTTAGATTTGCTATTCGTGAGGGCGGAAGAACTGTTGGAGCTGGAGTAGTTTCTAAAATAGTTGAATAATATTTGGAGGAGTGTAGCTCAATTGGCTAGAGCACTGGTCTCCAAAACCAGGGGTTGGGGGTTCGACTCCCTCCACTCCTGCCAGATATTTTGGATTGAGAGATGTTAAAATGAAAAGAACAGGTCCTATACAATTCTTTCAACAAGTTAGAACTGAAGTTTCTAAGGTAACATGGCCAACAAGGAACGAAACTATGATAACTACTATTATTGTTTTTATATTTTCTTTAATTGCTTCTATTTTCTTCTTTTTTAGTGATCAAATAATGAGTATAGGTATTCAATTTGTTCTAGGTTTAGGCGGTTAATATGTCAAAAAAATGGTACATAGTGCATGCTTATTCTAATTTTGAGAAAAAGGTTGCCGAATCTATAAAAGAAAGAGCCGAAATTGAGAATCTTCAAGATGCTTTTGATGAGATAATTGTTCCAACAGAAGAAGTTGTAGAGTTAAGAAGGGGAAGAAAAATTAATAGGGAGAGAAGATTCTTTCCAGGCTATGTTCTAGTTAATATGGATCTAACTGATGAAACTTTCCATTTAGTTAAAAGCACCCCAAAAGTTACAGGTTTTTTAGGTTCAGATCACGGCACTAAACCACACCCTGTAACAAAAGAAGAAATTGATAGAATAATTAATCGTGTTGAAGAAGGTTCAGAAGGTGCTAGACCTTCAGTTATTTTCGAAATAGGGGAGCAAGTTAGGGTTTCTGAAGGCCCCTTTGCTTCTTTTAATGGTTTAGTTGAGGAGATTGATGAGGAAAAAGCGAAAATTAAAGTAGCAGTTTCCATTTTTGGTAGACCTACTCCAGTAGAGCTTCAATATACTCAGGTTGAAAAATTATAATAGGATATTTTATGGCAAAACAAATTGAAGGATATTTAAAATTACAAGTTCCGGCAGGTCAGGCAAGTCCTTCACCTCCGATAGGTCCTGCTTTAGGTCAAAGAGGTCTAAATATTATGGATTTTTGCAAAGCTTTTAATGCAAAGACTCAGAATGATGAACAGGGCGCTCCTTTACCAACAACTATAACTATTTATGTTGATAAATCTTTTGATTTCGTTATAAAGACTGCTCCAACAAGTTATTTATTAAAAAAGGCAGCAAAAATTGATAAAGGTTCTGGAGAAGTAGGTACCGAGATCTGTGGTTCTGTTACATTAGCTCAATGTAAAGAAATTGCTGAATTAAAAATGAAAGACCTTAATGCTAATGATATTGATGCCGCTGTAAATATTGTTAAGGGATCCGCAAGATCTATGGGTTTGGAGGTAAAATAAATTTATGACTTTTAGAAGTAAAAGATATAAAAATAATTTAGAAAAATACGATGAAAGCAAGATTTATTCGCTTGAAGAAGGTATTGAACTTATTAAAGAAACTTCAAATATAAAGTTTGATGAAACTTTAGATATTTCAATTAATTTAAATATCGATCCTACATTTTCTGATCAAAATGTAAGAGGAATTATTAATCTTCCAAATGGAATTGGAAAAGATATTAGGGTTGCTGTATTTGCTAAAGAAGAAAAAGCCAAAGAAGCCAAAGAAGCTGGTGCTGATATAGTTGGCTCAGATGATTTGGTTGAAAAAGTTTCTTCTGGAGATATAGATTTTGAAAGATGTATTGCAACTCCTGATATGATGCCTCTTGTAGGCAAATTAGGAAAAGTTCTAGGACCAAGAGGTCTTATGCCTAACCCTAGAATCGGAACTGTTACTAACGAAATTGAGAATGCGGTAAAAGCTGCTAAAGCTGGGTCGATTGAATTTCGTGCTGAAAAATCTGGAATTGTTCAAGCTGGCATAGGTAAGGCTAGCTTTTCAAAAGATGCTCTTCAAGAAAATATAATTGAATTTGTTAGCG
>JAZAJI010000006.1:0-12193 GCA_036230365.1 Pseudomonadota bacterium | reverse complement strand
AGTCTATTAAGATTAATTTGTTCGCCATTATTCGATAAAAATAACTCTGAAGATAACTTAATTAAATTTTTGTAACCTGTTTCATTTTTAGCAAAACACACTAATGATCCTTGAAGATTTTTATCTTGAACAGTTAGATTACATCCAATAATTGGCTGTATTCCATTGCTAATTAACCTTTCTGAAAATTCTAGTGCACCAAATAAGTTATTTCTGTCAGTCAAACCTACAGCAGGCATTTTATTAGAAACAGCCTTCTCTACTATCTTTTCTATTTTCATTGCACCTTCTAACAATGAATATTGTGTAGTGGTTCTTAAAGGAATAAAATTACTATTTGCCATAATAAAACTATTAAAATCTCAAACTAAATTTTCCATATCAATAATCCTGTCCTGCAAGTTAGCAATTTCAATGTTATGTGTTGCTAAAAATACGCTACAATTACTTTCCAAGACCAGCTCATTAAAAAGATTTATGACGGATAAAGAAGTTTTTCCATCAAGATTTCCCGTTGGTTCATCTGCTATTATTAAAGAAGGCTTACTTATAAGAGCTCTAGCAATTGCAGCTCTTTGCTGCTCGCCTCCTGAAACCTGGTTAGGGTAATTTTTAGCTCTTTCCGTTAAATTAACTTTTGCCAAAAATTCATTTGCCTTTTCTAAGGCCTGTTTTCTTTTCTCTCCATTAATTATTAAAGGCATAGCCACATTTTCAATTATCGAAAAATCTGAAAGGAGATTATTAAATTGAAAGACAAATCCTATATTTTTCTTCCTTAAATCTGAAATTGACTTATCAGAATCCCAATTAACTTTATTCTCATTTACCAGAACTTCTCCCGAATTAGGTCTTTCAATTAATCCTGCAATATTTAGAATTGAAGTCTTTCCTGAGCCGGATGGGCCAACAAGAGCAACTTTTTCGCTTCTTTTGATATTTATATCTATATCTTTAAAGACATCAATAGGAGTATCTTTAACAAAGTAAGTTCTTGAAATGTTATTTAAAGTAAGAATATTAGTCATTTCGTAAGGCCTCGGCTGGGTCTTTTGCAACTGATCTTATCGCAGGATAAATTGTTGAGACTATTGATAGAATAAAGGATAAAAGCGCTATAGTAATAACTTCAGGCATATGGATTTCTGAAGGCATAGTTATTAAATATAGAACTTCAGGATTGAATAAGGTTATATCAAGAACTGACATAATAAATAATCTTATTTCTTCAACATAAACACTTACTAAAACTCCGATAAATAAACCAACTATAGTGGCAAAAAAACCAATTTTAGCTCCAGTATAAACAAATAACCTAGCTATACTTAATTTATTCATACCCATAGCACGTAGTATTGATATTTCTTTTGATCTATCTTTTACTAAGATAATTAAACCTGAAATGATATTAAGACCTGTTATAACCAATAATAGAGAAAATATAAGAAACATTACATTCCTCTCAACCAAAAGCATTTCCCTTAAATTTGCATTAGTCTGAGTCCAGTCTCTAGTAATTACATTATACTCATTTAAATCATCATCTATTTTTTCTCTATAAGATATTGATTTATCTGGATTATCTACAAATACTTGAATAACACCAGCTACATTACCTAAGTTCAAGAATTCTTGAGCAAGTGATATATCTATAAAAATTACACTTGAATCATAATCCGTCATACCAATTTCAAAAATTCCAGAAACATCGTATGAATATGATCTAGGAATTGTTCCAAATGGCGATGAAATACCTCTTGGAGACATTAATGTAATATTATCTCCAACACTTATCTCTAAAGAAGAAGCCAGCCTAGAACCCATAACAACGCCATTATTTGATAAATTATCTTTACCTGAAATAATATTAGAAGAAATTATATCAATCTTAGAAATATTATTAGGCGGTATTCCTCTCAACAATGCCCCTGAAGATTGACTTTCACCCATGGCTAAAACTTGAGCTTCTATCATAGGTATAGATTCAACAACTTCTTTAGTTTCTTTTAAAATTTGTTGGATAGATTTTACATCTTTAATTCCTTCTTGCTGCATTGGGTGAATTAAAATATGTCCATTAATGTTAACTATCTTATTTATGAGCTCAGTTCTGAAACCATTCATAACTGACATAACAACTACTAATACCGCTACACTGGATGAAATGCCTAAGAAAGAAATTAATGTTATCACAGAAAAAAATCCCTCTTTTCCTCTTGGTTTTAGGTATCTCTTTGAAATCCACAACTCTAGTAAAAACTTTCTCAGTTTTCTCTCCGTCACTAAAATTTTGAAGTTAATAATTTTACAACAGATTTTAAATCAATGCTCTCTTTAGATTTATTCGCACGATCCTTAATTTCTATTTTTTCTTCTTTAAGGTCTCTTGGGCCAATTATTATTTGATAAGGTAAGCCTATAAGGTCCATATCAGCATATTTTTTCCCAATACTTTCATCTCTGTCATCTAAAAGAACTTCGAGACCGTTATTTTCAAGATCAGTTTTAATTTGACTGGATACTTTTATGCATTCTTCATCAGAATGACCAAGATTAATAATGCCAATCTCAAAAGGGGTAACAGATTTAGGCCATATTATACCATCATCATCAAACGACGATTCAATAATCGCAGCAACAAGCCGAGAAACACCGACGCCATAAGAGCCCATAAATACAGGTACATTTTTTCCATTTTCATCATTTATGAAGGCTTTCATAGGTTCTGAATATTTAGTACCAAAAGAAAATATATGGCCAACTTCTATTGCCTTTCCTTTGCCTTTGAATTCTTCAGGAACTTGTGAATTATAAATATTTTTATCATGCTTATCATCTGTAGCAGAATAGAGTTTAGTATATTCATCAACAATACCTTCTAAGTCTTGATTATTGGATAGAGGCATGCTTGAAATATCTATATGAGCAATTCTCTTATCATAATAAATTTCTGTTTCTCCAGTTTTTGTTATTATTGAGAATTCGTGACTTATATTTCCTCCTATAGGACCACTATCCGCTACAACAGGTATAGCTTTTATTCCTAATCTTTCAAAAATGCTCATATAAGAAACAAACATTTTATTATAAGAAATCCTTGAATCTTTTTCATTTAAATCAAAAGAATAAGCATCTTTCATTAAAAACTCTCTACCTCTTAATAATCCAAATCTTGGTCTAATTTCATCTCTAAATTTCCATTGAATATGAAAAAGATTTAATGGAAGATTTTTATATGACTTGATATATGATCTAAAAATTTCGGTAACTTGTTCTTCATTAGTTGGCCCATAAAGTAGATTAGCATCATGCCTATCAGTAATTCTAAGCATCTCTTCACCGTAACCATCATACCTGCCTGATTCAATCCATAAATCAGAAGATTGCAATGTAGGCATCAATATCTCTATTGCTCCAGCTAATTCTTGTTCTTCTCTGACTATATTTTCTATTTTCTTAAGTACCTTTAATCCAAGGGGTAACCAACTATAAATACCTGCACTTTCTTGCTTAATCATTCCTGCTCTTAGCATTAATTGATGGGAAGGAATTTTTGCCCCTGCAGGAATCTCCTTACTTGTTGGTATAAAATATTTAGACCAAAACATAATTTACCTCTGAATCAGTTAGCTCTTATTAATATTATTTAAAAAAAAACTAATTGTAATGGATAATTACTTCTACGAAAGGTTTTTTTCCCCATATATAATTAATTTCTTTTGTAATAGCGTTCTTTATCCTTTTTTCAAATGAGTTATTTAAATTCTTAGACTTCAAAATATTTGCAATTCTTTCATGTACTAAATCTGTTAATTTTATACCTAATTCATCATACTCTGGCACTCCAACAGATTTAACCAACGGTCTGCTTTTTATTTTATTATTTTGAATCTGAAGACTAATAATAATAATTCCTGAAAAAGATAGTTTACTCCTATCATTTGAAGGAGATTCAAAGTCAGGTATAATAATTTTTCCGTCCTTGTAAACCCTTCCGCTTTCTATCTTTTTAAGATCACCAAAACCGTCTTTATCTAATGTTAATAAATCACCATTTTCAATAACCATAGAATTAATATTACATTTATTAGCCAAATTTGCATTTTCTCTCAAATGCCTATGTTCACCATGCACTGGTATCATATATTTAGGCTTTATCAGATTAAACATATTTATTAATTCATCTTTACAAGGGTGACCAGATACATGCACAAAACTATCTTTTTCAGTAATTACATTAACGCCTTTCTTTGCAAATAAATTTTGTAAACGCAAAATGCCATATTCATTTCCTGGTATCATTTTTGAAGAAAATATTACTGTATCACCATCTTCCGCATAAAGGTTCCTATGTTCATCACGAGCAATTTTTGATAAAGCGGCACGAAACTCGCCTTGACTCCCTGTACATAAAATTAGAGCTTTATCAGAAGGTAAATAACCAGCATCTTCTTCATCTACAAAATCTGGCACACCATTAAAATAGCCTGTTTTTTTAGCTGCATTTACTATTTTATGCATACCTCTACCAGATAGCACAACTTGCCTATCATTAATCGCGGCAGCTTCAGCTACTGATGTTAGTCGAGCAACATTTGAAGCAAATGTGCTTAAAAATATCCTACCATCAATTTTTGAAATAATTTCAATTAAAGAATCTTTAACCTTTGATTCTGAACCAGATTTTCCAGGCACAATAGAATTAGTTGAATCACAAATTAAATAATCGATATTTAATTTATCTAACTCTTTTAATTTATCGTCATCAAAAGCTCCTCCAGCTACAGGATCTTCATCCATTTTCCAGTCTCCGGTATGAAAGATATTAAGCCCAGGAGTTTTTATTATTAAAGCATTCATTTCTGGTATTGAGTGAGACAAACCCAATGCTTTAATTGTAAAAGATCCAATACTAAATTCTTCTTTTTCTTCAATTATTACTAAACTATCTTTAAATTCTATTTCATGTTCATTAAACTTTTCTTCAAGCAAAGCGGCAGTAAATTTAGTTGTATAAATTGGACATTTTAGATGAGGCCAAACATAAGGCATTGCTCCAATATGGTCTTCATGAGCATGAGTTAAAATAATTGCTGTAAGGTTTTTCTTTCTTTTAATGATAAAATTTGGATCTGCCATTTGAAGATCTATTCCGGGTAAACCTGATTGAGAAAAGGTTACTCCACAATCTACCATCAACCATTCTTCTTCTTTTTCTTCTTTTTCTTCTTTATAACCATAAAGATTAAGATTCATTCCTATCTCGCCTGTTCCTCCTAGAGGTAGAAAAAAAGTTTTACTCATGAAATTAACCTGTCATAAATCTCTGCCGCATAAAAAACAGTTTCTTTATTGTTTTGAGATAAAATTAAACCTCCTTGATCATCTAACCCAGTAAAAGTGCCTTTTAATTTTTTTCCATCTGGTAAGATAATTGAAATATTTTCGTTCATTTTGTATGCCGCTTTACGCCATTCCTTTAGTATTTTTTTGAAGTTTTTGCCTTTTTCCCATAAATTTAAATTCTCTATAAGGTTTTTGTTTAACTTTTCTAGAAAATCATCCTTGTTAATGTTTAATTTCATTTCTTGCAAAAGGTTAGAGGCTTTAAAGGATGTATTTGATGGTGAATTAATTAAATTCACCCCAATCCCAATTGCCAAAATTTCATTACCTTTTTCCTCAGATCTTAAACTTTCAATTAATATGCCTGCGCATTTAGCATCATTAATAATTAAATCATTAGGCCATTTTAATTTTATATCATTATTATTTATTTTCTTATTAAAAGAATTAACTGTATTTCTTAAAGCAACTGATGTCACAAATGATATCTGAGGAGTTAAACTTTTTTCAATATTGATCTTAATAACAAAGGTGCCCATAAAGTTTCCTTCTAAAGATTCCCAATATCTATTTTTTCTTCCTCTTCCAGAAGTTTGCTTATTTGCTACAACCCAAAATGGAAAACTTTCAATACTTTCTAATAATCGTTGGGCTTCATTATTTGTGCTATCGATCTCATCGTATGAAAATAATTTTGATTCATTTAAAAACATTAAAATTATATTAATTCAAAACAAGTGATGCTTCTCTGGCTAAATCTGCCAAAGGAGAAATTGATAAGATAATTATAAAGGCAACAACAAAAGAAATACAAATAAAATTAATAAAGCCTAATGATCTCGAAAAAGGATAATATTTTTCTTCACTAGAATGATCAAAAAACATTACTTTTACAAATCTTATATAATAAAAAGATCCAATAACGCTCATTAAAAGTCCAAAAATAGCTAGATAAAATAAGCCTTCTTTTATTATAGCCATAAAAATAAAGTATTTTGCGAAAAAACCTGCTAATGGTGGTATACCAGCAAAAGAAAACATATAAATACCCATTGAAATTGCTAAAGAAGGGTTTTTTATAGACAACCCTACCAAATCAGAAATCTTATCAATATTTTCATCAGAGTTATTTTGTATATTAATTAAACAAGTAAAAAAACCAATATTTGATACAACATAAATAAGCATATAAATAAGAATACTATCAATATATTCTGATTTTCCAGTAGTTAACGCTAGAACTGCAAAACCCATATGAGCAATTGAGCTATAGGCGATAAGCCTTTTTATATTAGTTTGCCATATGGCTGTAATAGAACCCAGCGCTATGGAGAAAATTGAAACAAAAACAATTATTTGATACCAATTATTAGTAAAATCAACAAAAGGCACATAGAGAATTCTTAATAGAACAATAATAGCTGCCATTTTAGGGACTGATGCAAAAAAAGATGTCACTGGTGTTGCGGCGCCTTCATAAACATCTGGAGCCCACATATGAAAAGGGGCAAGAGAAATTTTAAATATTATTCCTGAAATTAAAAATACTAAACCTATTAAAAACCCTATTTCATTTGTTACACTCAAATAATTAATTTCTGTAAACACTGTTGTTCCTGTAAAGCCATATATTAATGAAGCTCCATAAAGTAAGAGTCCTGAAGATAATGCGCCTAGAATAAAGTACTTAACACCACTCTCAGAAGAATAAACATCACTTTTATTAAAGGAAGCTAAAACATATAAAGGTAAGCTTTGAAGTTCAATTGCTAAATAAAGTGATATTAAGTCATTAGCTGAGACCATAAGGGCCATGCCTAATGTTGAAAACATTATCAAAATAGGAAATTCAAAAGCCCGCTTATCTGTCTTTCGCAACCATTTTGATGAAATAATTATTGAAATAGATGATGAAAGAAAAATTATAAATTTAGATATTCGAGTTAATCTGTCCTCTATATAAAAAGAATTAAAAATATAAACGGTATCCTTTTGTAAAAATAATTCAGTAAAAGAAAGAACAAATAATATTATAAAGGCAGTATAAATTATAAAATTTATAGACTTCTTTTGGTAAAAAGAGCCTACCATCAGTAAAATCATTGAACTAGTGACTAATATAATTTCAGGAATCATTGCGCTTATATTAATAAACATTTCTTCCATTATTTATCTCCGTGCATAAATTTAATGCTATCAGATAAATCTATTGATGAAGCAGAAATTAAATCAAGAACTGGCATAGGATAAACACCAAATAATATAATTAATATAACCAAAGGAATAAGAATTACTTTTTCTCTAAAAGATAGATCTTTAAGCGCCTTTACCGCTTCATTTGATATCTTCTCAAAAATAACTTTTCTATAAAGCCATAGACCATAAACTGCTGACAATATAACCCCGGAAGCCGCAAAAAATGCAAAAGTTTTCGATACAGAAAATAAAGCTATAATTGTAAGAAATTCTCCAATAAATCCACTTGTTCCAGGTAAGCCAATATTAGCTAGAGTAAAAATCATAAACATTACTGCAAATTTAGGCATTACACTAACAACGCCGCCATAGTCACTAATTTTTCTTGTATGCATTCTCTCATAAACAACTCCAACAGACAGAAATAAAGCTCCAGAAATTAAACCGTGAGAAAACATTTGAAAAATACTTCCTTGAATACCATTTATAGAAAATGTGAAAATACCCATAGTCACAAATCCCATATGTGCAACCGAAGAATAAGCAATTAATTTTTTTATGTCTTCCTGAACATATGCGACTATAGATGTATAAATAATTGCCACTATACTTAAGAAAAATACAAAATTAGAAAAATACAAACTAGCATCCGGAAACATTGGTAATGAAAATCTTAAAAACCCATATCCACCCATTTTTAAAAGAATTGCCGCAAGTATTACAGATCCTGCAGTTGGTGCTTCTACATGTGCATCAGGAAGCCAAGTATGAACTGGCCACATAGGCATTTTAACAGCAAAAGAAGCAAAAAAGGCTAACCACAAGATATTTTGGGTCATACCTTTATTGATATTTAAATTCTCATAAATTAGGGGCAGTTCTGTAGTTCCAGAAATTAAAATAATAAAAATAATTGCTGCCAACATAAGAATAGATCCTAATAGAGTGTAAAGAAAAAATTTAAATGCAGAATAGACTCTCCTCTCTCCACCCCAAATACCAATAATTATAAACATTGGAATAAGTACACTTTCAAAGAAAATATAAAACATAACTATATCCAATGAACAAAAGGTACCTATCATAAGAGTTTCGAGAATAAGAAATGAAGACATATAATAATCAATTCGATCATTTATAGAGTTCCAGCTCGCTAAAATACATACAGGGGTTAAAAAGGTCGTCAGTAATATAAAAAGAATTGAAATACCATCAATTCCCATTTGGTATGTAAACAACCCTTTCATAATTTCAGTACGCTCAAAAAATTGAAAATCAGTAGAACTCTTATCAAAATATACAATAAGAAATAGTGAGGTAATAAATACTGCTGAGGAAATAGTAAGAGCAATAACTTTCGATATTTTTTCATAATTCTCAGTATTAATTAATTTTCCTAAAATTATAAAAACAACTCCCAATAAAGGTAAGAAAGTTAGAATTGATAATATTTGGATATCTTGCATCAATTAACCTATAAGAAAGAATGAAAGTATAATTGCTAAACCGACAAGCATAGCAAAAGCATAATGATAGACATAACCTGTTTGAAATTTACTTATTTGTCTTGATAAAACTAATACTAAAGATGATACGCCGTCTGGACCTAAACCATCAATAATTTTTTTATCAAAATATAACCATAAAAATAGCCCTATTTTCTTTAAAGGTTTAACTAATAAGAAGTCATAAAATTCATCGAAATACCATTTATTAAGGAAGAAATTATATATAATAGAAAACCTCTTAGACAAATAAGAGGGTAATGATTTAAAAATAATATAAAAGATTATTGCTAAAGATAAACCTAGTAACATCATAATTAATGGAATTTTCTTTACCCATAAGGGCGAGTGATGAATTTCTTCTAGAATATGATTTCCGGGAGCAGTAAATATAGAATTCCCCCACAAGCCAATTAAGTCATGAGAAACAAAGAAATCAAAGAAGAAATAACCAGAAAATAAAGCACCTAAACTAAGAATAAAGAGAGGAATGGTCATTGATAAAGGGCTTTCATGGGCTTTAGTGAGAACATCTTGTGAAGCTCTAGTTTCACCGTGAAAAGTTAAAAAAATTAGTCTCCAAGAATAAAAGCTTGTTAGTAACGCGGAAAAAACAAGTAAATAAAAAGCGTAATCATGTCCAAAAGAATGACTCATAAATGCAGACTCAATAATTGCATCTTTTGAATAATATCCTGAAAATAATGGCGCTCCAGTCAACGCTAAAGTTCCAATTATCATTGAAATCCACGTAAAAGGTATAACTTTATAAAGACCTCCCATTTTTCTAATATCTTGCTCATCTGACATAGCGTGTATTACAGACCCAGACCCGAGAAAAAGAAGCGCTTTAAAAAAAGCATGGGTAAAAAGATGAAAAATAGCAACCTGATACGCCCCAACACCTAGCGCTACAAACATATATCCTAATTGAGAGCAAGTTGAATAAGCTATGATTCTTTTTATATCATTTTGAACAAGACCTACAGTTGCTGCAAAGAAAGCAGTTGAAGATCCAATAATAATTATAAAAGATAATATTAACTGAGAATTCTCAAAAATTGGTGAACATCTAGCAACAAGAAAGATTCCAGCGGTAACCATTGTTGCGGCATGTATTAATGCCGAAACCGGTGTAGGTCCCTCCATTGCATCTGGAAGCCAAGTATGTAAGAAAAGTTGTGCTGACTTGCCCATGGCGCCCATAAAAAGCAATAAACAAGCCATATTAATAATATTTGTATCGACCTTATCTATGTTTTGAAAGATTTCATCAAAATTAACAGATCCTACAGCCAAGTAAATTGTGGCAATACCAAGAAGAAAACCAAAATCACCTATTCTATTAACCACAAATGCCTTCATTGCGGCTGCATTTGCTGAAGGTTTCTCATACCAAAAACCAATTAACAAATATGAAGCTAAACCAACACCTTCCCAACCAAAAAATAATTGAAGTAAATTGTCCGATGTAACTAACATTAACATAGCAAAAGTAAAAAATGATAAGTAAGAAAAGAATCTATATTGATGAGGATCGTGGCTCATATAACCTATAGAATAAATATGCACTAAAGAAGAAACAGAAGTAACTACAACCAACATTACTGAAGTTAATGTATCAAATTTAAGATACCAAGAAGCATTTAAATTTCCAGAGTTAATCCAATTAAAAATATGAACACTTTCAGGAGGGTTAGAATTCAAAGTTAGATAAAACAAATATGCAGATAGAGTAAATGATATAATCATTAATAAACATGAAATAAAATGGCTTAATTTAAGTCCAATCTTATTACCAAAAAAACCAGATATTAAAGAGCCAATTAGAGGCAAAAAGACTATTAAAAATAATTCCATTACCCGCTCATTTTATTAATTTTATCAACATTAATATTGCCTGCATTTCGAAAGTAAACGACAAGTATAGCCAAACCAATAGCCGCTTCACCTGCTGCAACAGTTAAAATAAATAACGAAAAAATTTGTCCGGTTATATCTCCCAGGAAAACAGAAAAAGATATAAAATTAATACTAACACTAAGAAGTATTAATTCTAATGACATTAATAAAATTATTAAATTTGTTCTATTAAGAAAAATACCAAAAACTGCGGTTAGAAATAAAAAACCACTAAGGATTGTATAATGATATAAGCCAATTTCTAAAATCATTCATTTTCCTCGAAAACTAAATTCTTTAATTCGATATTTTTCTCTTGATCTCTTTGAACTTGTTTATTTATGTCCTGCCTTTTTACATTATCTCTATGTCTTAAAGTAAGGACAATTGCCCCAATCATAGCAACCAATAATATCAATCCAGAAATTTGAAAATGATAAAAGTGATTTGTGTAAATTACTGAACCAATAATCTCAGTGTTACTCTGATCAGAGTTAACGATATTATTCTTTTCAAGAAAATTTAATCCGCTTTGAGAATGATAGAACAATAAACCCATTTCTAACAACAAAACGAAGCCAACTAAATATATTGTCTTAAAATATTTCTTCGATTCTCTTTTAATATCATCATAATTAAGATCAAGCATCATAATAACAAATAAGAATAAAACTGCTACTGCTCCCACATAAACAATTAACATAATAAGAGCTAAAAATTCTGCACCAGCTATTAAAAAAATAGCGGATGCATTAAAAAAAGAAAAAATCAAAAATATTACAGAATTTACAGGATTTTTTGATGAAATAACTAGTAATGCTGAACCTAAAATAAAAAAAGAAAAGATAAAAAACAATACTGAAACAAACATTATAATCTTACTACCTGAACGGCGCATCCCTTTCTAAATTTTTTACAAGTGATACTTCCCATCTATCTCCATTATCTAAAAGCTTTTCCTTTGTATATAGAAGCTCTTCTCTTGTTTCTGTTGAAAATTCAAAATTTGGACCTTCTACAATTGCATCGACTGGACAAGCTTCTTGACATAGCCCGCAATAAATACATTTAACCATATCAATATCATATCTTGTCGCTTTTCTAATCCCATCTTCATTTCTAGGAGAGGCATCTATGGTAATAGCTTGAGCGGGGCAAACGGCTTCACACAATTTACAAGCTATGCATCTTTCTTCACCATTTGGATATCTTCTTAATGCATGCTCCCCTCTAAATCTTGGAGA
>JAZAJI010000005.1:0-5378 GCA_036230365.1 Pseudomonadota bacterium | reverse complement strand
ACCCCTCTACAATTAAATGTAATGATTTCAATGATTGCTAATAAAGGATTTTATATCGAACCTAATATTATTAGGTCACCAAAAATAAAAAAAGAAAGAAACTTAGCTAGGCCTGCTGGTTTTGATTTTACAAATGTAGATAGAATTAGAGAACTATTGGATATAGCGGTAAATGAAAAGGGAGGAAATGCATATCAAAGCCGAATAATGGACAAAGATTGGAAGATGGCAGGTAAAACAGGAACTTCTCAGGTCAAAGAAATAACCAAGGAAGAAAGGGAAGAAACTGTTGTAATTGCAAAGAAAAGAAAGGATAGAGATCATGCGCTTTTTGTAGGTTATGCGCCTACTAAGAAACCAAAATATGCAGTTTCTGTAATTATAGAGCATGGTGGTTCAGGAAGTCAAAAGGCAGCTCCAATAGGAAGGGATATATTATTGGCATGTAAGCAAGTAAAGACTTCTGGGTATAGCGTTTAATCAATGAACAATATCTATAGAAATAATCTAGGTTATGGAAATAATTCTCTTAGAAATTTTTCAAGAGTAAACTTTGGAATACCTATTTGCTTATTTCTTCTAGGAGCAACTGGCATACTTATGCTTTTTTCAATTTCTGGTGGAGAGTTTACTGGATTGGTTTCAAATCATTTAAATCGTTTACTTGTAGGGTTTTGTTTTTTTCTTTTCTTTGCCACCATTAGTTTTCGAATTTTAAGAATTCTTAGCCCAATTTTGTATCTTATAATTTTGTTGATGTTAATTTGGCTTTTAGTTTTTGAAAATAGCTCTGTGTCCAGATGGATTAATATTGGGACAACAAGCTTTCAACCATCAGAATTTTTAAAGATTATTTTAATTGTAACTTTAGCTTCTTATTATAGTTTTTTTGGAGAAAAAAATTCAAAAAAATTGAGGTATAATGTTTTACCAATATTATCTATCTTGATCCCTTCTTTAATGATTATAAATCAACCTGATTTAGGTACAGCGGTATTAATTGTTATAACAGGATTTTCTGCGGTTTTCTTTTCAGGTTTATATTTAAAGTGGGTTTTTTTCGGTGCAGTATCGGTTATAGCAAGTATTCCAATAATAATTAATACCTTAAAGCCCTATCAAATGAAAAGGTTGGAGGTTTTTTTTGATCCTGAAAAAGATCCTTTTGGGTCAGGTTACCATATTATTCAATCAAAGATTGCTATTGGTTCTGGCGGAATTAACGGAAAAGGTTTTATGCTTGGAACCCAAAGTCAGTTAAATTTCTTACCAGAAAAACATAACGATTTTATGTTAGCTGTATTGCTAGAAGAAACAGGTTTTATTGGCGGTATATTTATTTTTTCGATTTTTATGTATTTAATAATAATTTCTGCCCACACATCATTAATTTCAAGGAGTCGATTCAACTCAATAGCCTGTGGTGCAATTTCTGTTCTTATTTTTTTATATTTTTTTATTAATTGTGCAATGATTACTGGTTTAATTCCTATCGTAGGGGTACCAATTCCAATGCTTTCATATGGTGGCTCAGCTATAATATCAATGTGTGCGGCTATGGGTTTTGTACTTAATGCAAGGTTAAATAGAGAAATAAAAATAGAAAGTTTTCTTGATGGATAAAGAATTACATCCAATTGATCAAATTTTAGAGGAAAGATGTCCAAAGTTAATTAAAAGAAAAATTCTTTGGTCGTTAATTAAGCCCATAGTTTTTAAAGTATTTAAATACAAAACTGCAAAGAGGATTACAGATGATATTTCCGATAAATCTGGTTATGGATGTTTTACTTATTTGAACAATCTCCTTAATTTTGAATTAGATATAAAAAATCTTAAAAATGTTCCTAATAACGGGCCAATAATTTTAGCAGGAAATCATCCAACTGGCTTAACAGATGGTATTGTAATGTTTCAGGTCTTAAAGGATAGAAGACCAGATTATACTCTTTATGCGAATATTGATATGATTAAGCTTTCGAAAGGTTTTGCAGATATAATTATACCTGTAGACTGGAATGAACAGAATAAATCAGCAGGAAAAAGTAGAGAAATATTAAAATTAACTAAAATTGCCCTCAATAATGGAAAGTGTCTTTTGGTTTTTCCATCATCGAGACTCTCAAAGAGGGTTGGTTTAAAATTAATTGAAAGGTCCTGGCTTACAACTATAGTTAAATTGTCAAAGAAATATAAAGCTCCTATAATACCTTTTCATATGACAGGAAGAAATTCACTCTTTTATTATTTTTTAGATATAGTTAATCAAGAGCTTAAAGATATTAGTCTTTTTAAAGAGCTGGTTAATAAAAAGAGATTTAACTATAAGATCAACTTTGGAAAACCAATTTATCCAGATGATTTAGGGGATAATATAGAAGAAAAAACTAAAGAAATTCAAAATTATGTAGAATACACACTTGGTAAACCGCCTTTAATCTTGTAATTTAATAAGTGAGTATGGATAAAAAAATAAAAACACCCAATGATTATAATCTATTAGACCCTGTGGTTATAGAGAATCCTTACGAAGCCTATGAAGTTTATAGAAACCAATCTCCTGTATATAAAAGTCCAGAAACAGGTTTTTATGTTGTCACTAAATATAGTGATTTAAAGAGAGTTCTTACCGATTACGATTTTTTTTCTAGAGATATAGCTGCCCATTGGGAAAAAGATGTTAAAAACAGAAAAAAAGGTTATTGGAAGCACGGTAATAGTGTGAGTAAGGTTTTTCAGGAAAAAGGGTGGAGGCAAATACCTTGTTTTGGAGCTGAGCCTCCTAACCATACAAGGTTTAGAAAAGCTGCAAACCCATCTTTTACTGCCGGCAGAGTTAAAAAGATGGAGCCATATATTATTAATCTTATTAATGAATTGATAGACACTTTTATTGATGATGGTGAAGTAGAATTTGTTTCTCAATTTTGTATTCCTTTGCCAATGAATGTTATTCAAGATAGGTTAGGTTTTCCAAAAGAAGATTTACCAAAACTCAAAGGTTGGTCTCAGGATACTTCGTTGAGCCTAAGTCAGATGCTTACTGAAGAAGAAGAAATTGCTTGCGCTGAAAGGCTTGTGGAATTCCAACATTATATGAATGATACCTTTGAAGAAAAAAGAAAGAGCCCTAAAGAAGATATAATTTCTGATTTAGTCAGTTATATGGATGAAGACGGCAATCATTTAAAGACAGAAGAACTCTTATCTATTGTTAGTGATCTTAACATAGGGGGAAATGAAACTACTACGGACTCTTTGGCAAGTGGAATGCTTATGCTTATGCAGCAAAGAGATAAGTTAGATGATCTTTTGTCAGGGAAGGCTAAATTAAAAAACTTTATAGAAGAGATTATAAGGCTTGAAACACCTGTTCAAAGTTTATTTAGAAGAGTAAGAAAGGATGTTGAGGTTTCAGGAGTAAACATTCCTGAGGGATCGATTATTGATATGCGTTTTGGTTCAGCGAATAGAGACGAAGATCAATTTGAATGTCCTGCAAAAATGGACCTTAAAAGAAAGAATCCTGGAAAGCACCTGGCATATGGAACGGCTCATCATCACTGTATAGGGGCTCCGTTAGCAAGACAGGAAATGAAATTTGCTTTTGAAATACTTCTCAAGAGATTAAAAAATATAAACCTTGCAGAAGATAAAAATGATTTATTGCACCGGTCTCATTTTGCTTTACGAGGTCTTAACAAACTGCACCTTACATTTGAACGAGCCTAAAGGACTTTAGGTACAATAACTCTTCTTTCTGCAGGATAATCTTCGAATTTCTCTTTATACCAGTGATGATGACTAATGGCTCTTGGGACTAAATTAAAAATTGTCCATAAAAAGAAAACTGCACCAGAAATACTCCAAGTCAATATTGCCCAGCCCAGCCATTCAACTATTTCACCGAAGTAATTAGGGCTAGTTACAAATTTATAAAGACCACCCTTTGGAATGCCGTAATGATTGTTAGAGGTTTTCGATAATTTCATTAAAATGTTATCTGACTGAATGTTTATGAACATTCCTATTAAAAATATTAAAAGTCCTAACATAAAAATAGGCTCATAAAACCATGATGAATCGTATTGATTATCTATTAAAAAGAACCAATACCCATGAAAAAATGTATTTACAGCGTTAAATAAGAACGCCATAAGTGCTACCGAAAGCGGCATGAAGCCACCTTTCTTAATTCTAAATGGCCAAATAATACTTCTATTAAAGTAATGAACAGACCAAAGAAATAGGAAGAAGATCAATACTTCATTGTTAAATCCATCATAGAAATAAAAATATGCCCACATGAGGTATAGAGCGGGGCTTTCCATAAGTATCCACCCGATTCTTTTGGGCAGCCTAGGCCCCCAACCAGATCTAAAATGACGCCCATAGGGGGCGCTAACCAAAAGGAGTGTAAAAAAAGTAATTACACCTACTGCTATCCATAAATTTATAAGAATTTCATACATTTTAATTTTTAGGTTACCATATAAAATTAAAGAGTGATTCTCATTAAAAGGAAATTATGGATAGAAAGATTTGGATAAATGGTAGTTATGTTGATTGGAAGGATGCAACCGTGCATATTCTTTCCCACTCCCATCAAAGAGGATCGTTAATATTCGGATTTATGCCTATTTTTTATAATAATGATGCCGCATATGCATTTAGATTAGATGAGCATGTTGAAAGATTGTTTAAATCATGTGAGCTTGCAGGAATTCCTTTAGATTACTCAAAAGATGAAATTCAGTCTGCTATCAAAGATACTATAAAGAATAACCCGGGTAGCAAGTTCATAAAAATTAGTGTTTATATAGCATCTATAGAGATTGATGTGGTTCCTCAAGATCCTTTTACAACAGTTGCGATAGCAGCATACGAACCTCAAGAGGATATAATATCAAAAAATACACAGCCTTTTCATGGAGTAAAGGAATTAAGTGTGTGGGTTGAGAAGGCTAAGAAACAAAGAAGAAAGGATATAATTTCCCCACAAGTAAAAATTGCAGCAAACTATTCATCTTCGATGATGGCAAAATGGGATGCAAGAAAGAATGGTTATGATGAGATTTTTTTTGTGGATGAAGAGAATTATCTAACTGAGGCACCTACATCAAATATTTTTATTATAAATTCAGAAGGTGTTCTTAAAACCTGTCATGAAGACTATGTTCTCCACGGAATCACAAGAAAAAGTATTATTGATATTGTTAAGGATGAGGGAATGGAAATAGAAATTGGACGTATTCCACTTAAAGAGCTTGAAGAGGCGAAAGAAGTTTTTGTCACTTCATCATCTCATCTTGTGTGTCCCGTTATTAAAGTTGATGGAAAGAATGTAGGTAATGGTGAAGTTGGTGAAATTACTAAAA
>JAZAJI010000004.1:0-9096 GCA_036230365.1 Pseudomonadota bacterium | reverse complement strand
TTTGGTGCAGGTAATTATGGAATGTCAGGTTACGGCTATGATCCTGAGTTTCTTTTTAGTTGGCCAAATATTCAGATAGGCGTCATGGGCGGGGAGCAAGCAGCTAAAACAATGACTATAGTTATGGAAGCGGCAGCAAAAAGGAGGAAACAGAAGATAGATAAAAAAATGATGGAAAAACAGTCAAAATCTATCATTGAACATTTTGATAAGCAGTCTGATGCTTTTTATACTTCCGGGCTATCCTTAGATGATGGAATAATAGATCCACGTGATACAAGAAAAGTCTTAGCTTTTTGTTTAGATACATGTTTTGAATCTGAAAATCGATCTGTCCGACCGAATAGTTTCGGCATAGCAAGATTATAAGGAGAAAAAATGACTAATTTACCGAAGACAAAAAGCGTTGTATTGGAAAAAGATGAGGAGTGTTTAAGAATTTGGTTTAATACTCCTGAAAATCGTAATGCTTTATCTGAAGAGGTAATAGAGGACCTAGAGAAAACAGTGGAAGCAGTCAATAACGATCTTTCAATTCGAACTATAATTTTAAGAGGGAAAGGGGGAGTTTTTTGTGCAGGGGCAGATTTGAAGGGTTTTCGCTCAAATTTCCAGTCAGGTAATAAGGACATCAAAGAAATTTCACTTCAAAATCAAAAAATGGGTCGCTTATTAGACAATCTTAATCAGATTTCACAAACTATTATAGTCTTAATCGAGGGAGCAGCTATTGCTGGAGGTATGGGATTTGCCTGTATTGGCGACATAACGGTTTCAACTTCAGATGCCCAATTTTCTTTAACAGAAACAAGTATTGGTATTCCACCAGCGCAAATTGCTCCTTTTGTTGTTCAACGAATAGGATTTTCAAAAGCGCGTCAGCTAATGTTAACTGGTTCGCGTTTTAAAGGAGTTGAGGCTTTTGAGATGGGATTGGTTCATGTTCTTGTAGATGAAGAAGGAGAATTAGAAAAAAAAGCTATAGAAATTAGGAAAAGTATCCGTCGATGTGCCCCTGGCGCTAATTCAGCAACAAAGGCTATTCTTTTTGCAACACAATATGCCAAAAGAGAAGATTTGATTGGTTTTGCCGGAGATAAATTTGCCGAATGTATGTTGAGCGATGAAGCTCAAGAAGGTGTAGCCTCGTTTATTGAAAAAAGAAAACCAAATTGGGCTGATGAAGAATAATTTTAATAAAATTTTAGTTGCAAACCGTTCAGAGATAGCTGTACGTGTCATTAAATCAATAAAAAATCGTGGCTTACAATCAGTAGCTATTTTTGCTGAAGGAGATGAAGATTCGAACCATGTTCATCTTGCTGATGAAGCTTTATGTGTTGGTCCAGCAAAAGTTTCTGAATCTTATCTTAATATTAAAAATATTTTGGAAATTGCAAAGTCTGTAAATGTAGATGCAATTCATCCTGGGTATGGATTTTTATCTGAAAATGCTAATTTTGCCAAAGAATGTGAATCTGCAAATATATGTTTTATTGGACCATCGCCAGAAATAATAAAATTAATGGGGAATAAAGCGGAAGCAAAAAGAAAAATGATGGACATGGGCGTACCATGTATACCTGGTTACCAGAGTGCAGATCAATCCGATAAATCCCTCATCAAATCTGCCAAAGAAATAGGCTTCCCAATTATGATAAAGGCTTCAGCTGGTGGTGGAGGAAAAGGTATGCGATTAATAGGTAATATCAAGGATATAGAGGGTGCATTATCTACTGCACGCTCAGAAGCATTTCGATCTTTTGGCTCTGATGAACTTATTCTGGAAAAAGCTCTTGAAAAACCATTGCACATTGAAGTCCAGGTTTTTGGTGATAAGCATGGTAATTATGTTCATATGGGTGAAAGAGATTGTTCAATTCAAAGGAGACATCAAAAAGTCATAGAGGAAACTCCAGGGCCTTCAATATCGAGTGATTTACAAGAACTTATTAGATCAACATCCGTAGAAATTATTCGTAACATTGAATATGTAGGAGCTGGAACAATAGAATTTTTAGTTGATGGTGATGAATTTTATTTTCTTGAAATGAACACTCGGATTCAGGTTGAACATGCTGTGACTGAAATGGTTACAGGTTTAGATTTGGTAGCAATGCAAATTGATACTGCTGAAGGTAAACCATTGGGTATAAAACAGGATGAAATTAATCTAAATGGTCATGCTATTGAGGCTAGACTATATGCTGAAAATCCAAGTAATGGATTTATTCCTTCTCCAGGAGATGTTTATTTATGGAAACCATATGAGGCAGATGGTATAAGGATAGATCATTCTTTATCCAATAATCAGAGTATTTCTAGACTTTACGATCCGATGATTGCCAAAGTAATTGCTTGGGGTCAGAATAGAGAAACTTCTAGAAAGCGTCTTATTAAAGCCCTTAATAAAAGTGTTTTTTTTGGTACAGACAACAATAAACATTTTTTGAAAAGTGTTTTAGAATCTAAAGAATTTATCAAAGCTAATATTAATACCAATTTTCTATCAACAGATTTTCATTACACCGATACTTCAGAAGATAAAAAATTGCAATTCGCCCCACTAGTAGCATCATTTCAATATTTAAAGGATAGAAAAAGACTCTATAAGAAAAGTTTACTGCCTAATGATGGTCTTTTAAACTGGAGAAGTTCTGGAAATCTTATTTCAAAATATAAATATAAAATTGGAGAACAAAGCTATGATTATTTGGTTTGTCCGTTAAACAATGAAACTATGCATGTTACTTCAAACGAGGAGAAAATAGAGATTAGCTTTATTGATTCTAATGAATATAACTATCAAATATCAATTAATGATACTAAATTTTCATGCGATTTGTTAGATGTTTCTGAAAGAGTTTGTTTCTTACAGTTTGAAGGGGTCACTTGTTGTTTTGAGAATTTAATTACTGTTAAACAAAATCAAAATAATTTTGCAGATGAAAATTCTGTTAAACCTCCAATGCATGGAAATATTTATAAGATTTTGGTGGAAGTTGGAGATAAGGTTAAGAAAGATAAACCTTTGATAATAGTTGAATCAATGAAAATGGAACATGAAATACTAGCCCCAAGCGATGGAATCGTGGAAAATATAAATGTTAAGATTGGTGAGCAAGTTTCAACGGATACCGAGCTTATATCAATGACAGGAGTTAAATAAATGATACCAAATTATTCTGTTGCAATGAATTTTGGTTTGGGAGAAGTCATTGACGAGTTAAGAAGGCAAGTTTCTAGATTTGCTAGTGACCATATTACACCAATAGCCGAAGAAATTGATGTTACCAACGAATTCCCACGACATTTATGGCCTAAACTTGGCGAATTAGGTTTACATGGGGTTACTGTTCCAGAAGAATTAGGGGGTTCTGGGTTAGGCTATCTAGCGCATATTGTAGCTATGGAAGAAATTTCAAGGGCTTCTGGTTCGGTTGGTCTATCCTATGGAGCACACTCCAATCTATGCGTTAACCAGATTTGTTTAAATGGTTCTAAGGAACAAAGATCCAATTATTTACCAAAATTAATTTCCGGAGAACATATAGGTGCTTTAGCCATGTCAGAAACTGGAGCGGGTTCAGATGTGGTTTCAATGAAATTAAATGCTGAAAAAAAAGCTGACAGATTTGTTTTAAATGGACACAAAATGTGGATTACAAATGGGCCTGATGCTGACATTCTTGTGGTATATGCAAAAACTAATCAAGAATCATCTCCAGGTAATATAACTGCGTTTATTATAGAAAAAGATTTCAAAGGCTTTTCTGCTTCAAAAAAATTAGACAAATTGGGAATGAGAGGATCTAACACAAGTGAGATTCTTTTTGAAGATTGTGAAGTTCCTATAGAAAATGTTCTAGGTGAAATAGGTAAAGGGACTTCAGTACTTATGAGTGGTTTGGATTATGAAAGAGCTATTTTAGCGGGCGGGCCTTTAGGAATCATGCAATCATCACTTGATTATATTATGCCATATATACATGAGAGGGAACAGTTCGGAAAACCTATTGGTTCATTTCAATTAATTCAAGGAAAAATAGCTGACATGTACTCAACCACTATGGCTTGTAAAGCATATGTTTATAGTGTTGGAGCATCATGTGATAGGGGAGAGATAACTAGAGAAGATGCGGCGGGTTGTATCTTGTTTGCTTCAGAGAAAGCGACATTAATTGCTTTAGATGCAATACAAATAATGGGAGGAATGGGCTACATTAATGAAACCCCTACAGGTAGATTACTTAGAGATGCAAAATTGTATGAAATTGGGGCAGGAACTTCTGAAATAAGACGAATGTTAATTGGAAGGGAATTATTTAACAAAACTAGCTAGAAAGAAAATATGGCATCACTAAATGACAAATATGAACTTGAAAATGGTCAAGCTTATATGTCTGGGTTACAAGCTCTAGTAAGGCTGCCAATAATCCAAAGTAGGATAGACAAATCGAGAGGGTTAAACACTTCAGGTTTTATATCAGGTTATCGCGGATCTCCTTTAGGTGGTTATGACTCACAACTACAAAAAGCTTCTGAATATTTGAAAGAAGCAAATATACATTTTGAACCCGGTATTAATGAAGATTTAGCTGCAACAGCCGTTTGGGGCTCACAGCAAATACATTTTGGGTCAGGTAGTGATTTGGATGGGGTCTTCGGTATTTGGTATGGAAAAGGGCCAGGCGTAGATCGATCTTTAGACGCTTTAAGACATGCTAATTTAGCAGGTACCTCTAGTTATGGAGGCGTACTTGCATTAGGAGGAGATGATCATGGGGCGCGTTCATCAACTACTTCCCATCAATCAGATCACAACTGGGTATCGGCATTTATTCCTTATTTATATCCGGCAGGAGTTTCTGAGTTAGTGGAGTTTGGTCTTCTTGGTATTGCTATGAGTCGATACACAGGAGCTTGGACTGGCATGAAGATCCTTGCCGATGTTGCCGATGCATCTGTTACAGCAGATCTTTCTAAAGAAAAAAGGAAAATAATAATTCCCGATGATTTTGAAATGCCCGAGGGCGGTCTTCACATTCGCTTTCCAGATAATGTAAGGGAACAGGATGTTCGGCTTCAGCGTTATAAAGGTTTTGCAGCTCAAGCTTTTGCAAGAGCAAATAATATAGATCAAATAATTTGGAAATCGGATAATGCAAAAATTGGAATTATGGCTTCTGGTAAATCTTATGAAGATGTCAGGGAGGCTTTGCATTTTTTAGGAGTTGATGAGGAAGTTGCCTTAGATATAGGTTTATGTCTTTATAAGGTAGGAATGCCCTGGCCCTTAGAACCTTTAGGAGTAAGAAAATTTAGCCAAGGACTAGAAGAAATATTAGTAGTTGAAGAAAAAAGAGAGTTAATTGAGCACCAATTAAAGTGGCAACTTTTTAATTGGAAAGAGAATGAAAGACCTATTGTTGTAGGTAAAAACGACGAAGAAAATCGATGGCTCTTGCCCGCAGAAAATGAGTTGCCATTACAAACTATTATTGATGTTGTCGCTCAGCGTTTAGCTAAAAAAACAAAAGTAAAAGATATCCAAAAAAAATTACTTTGGTTTAGAAATCGTGAAAATGAAAGCAATAATAGAACGCCCTTAACAACAAGATCTGCTTATTTTTGCTCTGGATGTCCTCACAACACCTCAACAAAATTGCCAGAGGGGAGTTATGCGACTGCAGGAATAGGCTGTCACTATTTAGCTTTAAATATGGATCGTGAGACACAAACTTACTCTCATATGGGTGGTGAAGGAGTTAGTTGGATAGGGCGGCATAGATTTGCAAGAGATAAACATATGTTTGTCAATATTGGTGACGGAACCTATCAACATTCAGGCCTACTTGCCATTAAAGCTGCGGTAGCTTCAGGAATGAATGCTACATATAAAATCCTATATAACGATGCAGTTGCTATGACGGGCGGCCAAAAAATTGAAGGTAATCCTTCAGTAATTGAAATAGCATTTCAGGTTCAAGCTGAAGGGGTAAGGGATATATCTATTGTTGCTGAAGATCCTAAAATTTATGAAGATCTTTCTCTACCGGAAGGAGTAAAGGTTTTTGAAAGAGGTCTGCTTGATAATATACAAAGAAAATATAGGGATATTCCTGGTTGTACAGTGATAATTTATGATCAAACATGTGCCGCAGAAAAAAGAAGAAGAAGAAAAAGAGGCTTAATGCCTGACCCTCTTAAAAGAGTTTATATAAATCCAAATATATGTGAGGGATGTGGTGATTGTTCAACACAATCAAACTGTATATCTATTGAACCATTAGAAACAGAATTAGGAAGAAAAAGAAAAATTAATCAATCAAATTGTAATAAAGATTTTTCCTGTGTTGAAGGATTTTGTCCATCTTTCATAACTTTTGAAGTTAAAGAGGGAAAGAAAAAAGAAAATTTTATTGATCCGCCAAATATTAATATAAGTGATCCAGAAATAAATAAATTAAAAGAGTCTTGGAATATTTTAGTAACCGGCGTCGGAGGTACAGGGGTTGTAACTATTGGAGCCTTAATAGGTATGGCAGCAAATATTGAAGGAAAAAAAGCTACAGCTCTTGATATGACCGGTCTTGCCCAAAAAAATGGTGCAGTCTGGAGTCATATAAGAATTGATAGAAAGAATGAATATTTGAGATCAAATCGAATTCCTCCTGGGTCTGCTAATCTTCTTCTTGCTTGTGATCCTATAGTTAGTATCGGTGAGGATTCATTATCCGTAATATCGAAAGAAACAACTTCTGTGGTTATTAATTATGAGCAACATCCAGTATCAGATTTTATCTTCGATCGAGATTTTGAATTTAATGAGAAAAAAGTAATGGATCGAATTATAGAAAACACAAAAGGAATTTCTTCAGAACTTCCTGCAGGAGAATTAGCTGAAAAAATTATCGGCAATAGCATAGGCTCAAATCTATTACTTCTCGGCGCAGCTTGGCAGAGAGGTCTTGTTCCGCTCGAAAAACAATCAATCTATGAAGCAATTAATCTCAATGCTGTGTCGGTTAAAGAAAATATTGCTATTTTTGAATGGGGTCGATGTTTTGTTGAAAAACCTGAACTAATAAATGAAATACTGGGAAGGCAACAAACAAAAGAAATAAAAATAGATGATTTTGTTAATGCTCGATGTTTAGATTTGATTTCATACCAAAACAAATCTTTATCTAAAGAATATAGAAAAATAATAGAAGATTTAAGGGATGTAGTTAAATCTAATTCAGATGAAGATATTTCATTAGTTAAGGCGACGATAAAAAATTTATATAAGGTTATGGCTTATAAAGATGAATATGAGGTTGCACGTCTTCATATTAAAAATAATCCAAAAAAGGAAGTGCAAGAACTCTATCCTTCTACAAAAAATGTTTATTACCATTTATCACCACCATTTGCACCAAAGGATTCATCAACCGGGAGGCCAAAAAAATATGCCATTCCATCTAATTTCATAAGACCGTTATTTTTTTTGTTATCTCATTTACGAAAATTACGTGGGACAGTTTTTGATTTTTTAGGATATCGGGAGGAAAGAAGGAATGAGAGAGAATTAATTAGAATGTATCAATCCGATATTGAATTAGTCAAAGAGAATTATGAATTTTCAGAAAAGTGTATCTTGCAACAATTATTAGATCTTCCTGAAATTGTAAGAGGTTTTGGACCCATCAAACATGAGTCATTCAGAAAATATAAAAAACTTCGTAAAAAATTAAGGCATAAAATTATTGAAATATAATTTTTTTTAATCTTTTTAATAATTCTAATTATCTAGATGCTTTACTTTTATAATTTCATAATGTTTATTTATTAGTGTTGTTCTCGGGGGATTTTATATTATGCTTTTAAAGAAAACTTTTTTTATCTTTGCTTTTTTATTTTTAATTTCTAGTTTGCAAGCTAACGAATATTCTCCGGCAGTGGGAAAGAATTACCCTACTAAACTTTTGTGGGGTGACACACACCTTCATTCTAATGAATCGGCAGATGCATGGTCCATAGGAAACTCAAACTTAACACCTAGTGATGCCTTTCGCTTTGCTAGAGGAGAAGAGGTGATTTCAGAAAGTGGAGTAAAGGCTAAATTGCGGGTTCCTCTTGATTTTTTTATGGTCTCTGACCATGCAACTTACCTTGGAGTTTTTAAAAGAATAGAAGAAGGTAATGCTGACCTTATAAATAGACCTTTAGGCAAAAGGTGGAGGGCGTATATGGATAATGATGACCCAAGACTTTTCACCGAGTTTGTTGAAGGACTTAATGGTAACCAGGAAGTATCTTTTAATAAAGAAATATATAAACCAATCTGGAAAGAGATTACTGAAAATGTTGATAGCTTTAATCAACCTGGGGTTTTTACTGCTTTTATAGGTTATGAATGGACACCGGCCCCGACAGGTGACAATTTACATAGGGTAGTTATCTTTAAGGATGATGCTGAAACTGCGCAGAAAATAATACCCTTTTCAGCTTTAGATAGTAATAATCCTGAAGATCTTTGGTCTTTCCTAAAAAATTATAACGAAACTACAGGCGGTGAAGCTATTTCTATTTCACATAATAGTAATATTAGTGGCGGTAGAATGTTTCCGCTTAAAAATTCTTATGGCGAACCAATAGATCGAGCTTATGCAGATATGCGAAATAGATGGGAGCCTTTAGTTGAAGCTACGCAAGTTAAAGGAGATAGTGAAACACATCCAGCCGTATCACCTGATGATCCTTTTGCGGATTATGAAACATGGGAAGGAAATATTGGAAGGAATGAGACACATAGACTGGAAAGAATTAGCACAACCGGTGATTGCGTTAATTCTGAGAATTATAAATGTTATCGATATAAAAAAAGTGAAACTGACAGATATAAAGGAAGTTATGTAAGACCAGCATTAAGAAGAGGGTTAGAAATACAAAAGAAAATAGGAGTAAATCCATTTAAATTTGGCGTAATTGGAAGCACTGATAATCATACAGCTTTAACAGCTTCTGCTGAGGATAATTTTTTTGGTAAATTTTTTGATTCTGAACCTGGACCAGGAAGAATGAGTAATTGTATGGCTGGCTGTGAAAGAC
>JAZAJI010000003.1:0-5760 GCA_036230365.1 Pseudomonadota bacterium | reverse complement strand
TAATTTAGTTTATTTTATTAGTTACTCTTTTTTTTCTTTGGTACGCTCTTTTTTGGTTCTTTTTTAGCTTTTTTGGGTTTTCCATCATTGTTTTCAGCACTAAAAAGATCATTTCTAGTTACCTTCTTATCTTTAAGTTCTGCTTTCTTAAGAACAAAATCAACTACTTTCTCTTCATATATTGGGGCAGTTAAGTTTCTTAACGAATCTGGATTCTTTTTATAAAACTCTAAAACCTGTTGCTCTTGACCTGGATATTTCTGAACTTCATTTTGAAGAGCAAGATTATAATCATTATCCTCTAGCTCTATTTTATTTTGACGCCCAATTTCAGCAACTATAAGACCTATAGAAATTCTCTTTTGTGAAATTTCCTTATAATTCTTTTTTATTTCTTTTTCCTCTATATCCAAATCACTCAATGTCTTTTTTTGATCTTTTAGTTGATGCTCTAGCTGATTCCACATCTGTTCGTATTCCTGATTTACTAGGCTCTCAGGTAATTCAAATTTATGTTTCTTTTCTAATTCAAGAAAAAGGCTGTCCTTAAGCTTCATTCTTGAAGCCTGATCGAAATCTTTTTTTATTTGCTCTTCAAGAGCATTTTTTAAATCCTTTAACTTTTCCTGACCAAATTTTTTTGCAAGCTCGTCATTAATTTCAGAATCTACTGGGTTTAATATCTCTAACACCTCAACATCAAATTCTGCATCTTTATTTTCCAAATCTTTATTGGGATAATTATCTGGGAATTTAACCTTTAGAGTTTTAGTGCTACCTACAGTCTGACCAATTAATTGGTCCTCAAAATTGTCTATAAATGTATTTGATCCGATAATAATTTCAGCATTTTTAGCGCTACCACCTTCAAATTTTTCACCTTCAATAGAGCCAGAATAATTTAATACTAACTTATCGCCTTCTTTAGCTTTTTCGCTTTTCTTTTGTGTTTTGTAATCTTTATTCTGTTTTGCTAAATAATCTAAAGCCTCATCAATATCTTTTTTATTAGGTTTTGCTACTGGGTTTTCTAATTTAATTTTACTAAAATCTACTAGTTTAACTTCTGGTAAAGCTTCGAAAGCCATAGAATATTTGATATTATTTTTTTCGCCTACAATTTTATCCATCTCATCAATTAACTTAATGTCAGGATTAATGGCTGGCCTAAGATCTTTTTCATCAAGAACCTTTTTTGATGAATCGGAGATTATTTTTTCAATAACTTCAACATTTGTTTCCTTGCCATATAGTTTTTCTACATGACTTAATGGAACTTTACCCGGTCTAAAACCTGCAATCTTTACTTTGGTTGAAATATCTTTAAGTTTTTCATTTTTTGATTTTTCAAAATCATCATAAGGGACCTCTATTATGAATTCCTTTTTTAGACCTTTTAATTTTTTTTCTTCTATAATCTTCATAAGTATCTCTTTTCTTGGTGCGGGCGGAGGGAGTCGAACCCCCACGCCTTGCGGCACAGGTACCTAAAACCTGCGTGTCTACCAATTCCACCACGCCCGCTAATTTAAACAGTGTAATAACAGCAGATAATAGGAATATCTAGACTTAATTTAATAAATTATAACTTTAGTTCATATATATCTACATCCCAATATTTATCAAATTTAAATCCTGCGCTATCTAAAACACCCTTTTTAACAAAACCTAATGCTTTATGCATATTTACAGAGGGATTATTTGGGGATGTAATTAAGGCATAAATTCTTTTATTATTCTTATCTTTTAATTTATTAATCAAACTGATCATTAATTGTTTTCCATAACCCTTGCCAAAGTGGTCAGGGTTTATATAGACGCTACTTTCTATTGAATTTTTATAAGCCTCTTTTTCTCTAAATACATCTGAACTGACAAAACCAACTAAATTGTTATTAACAAGGCCAACTAAACATAAATGTGAATCATTGTTATTAAACCTTTTAAGCCAAGATTCTTTTTCCAGAATATTTTTTTCTTGAATATCAAATGTAAAAGCAGTCTCTCTTATATAATAATTATATAAATCGTTAATATCATTAACATCTGAATCTTTTGCATTTCTAATTTCTATTGTCATATAAATTTCTTAATATCTTTGGTAAAAATTTCAATAGAATTTTTTCCATATCATCGGCTATAAGTCCTGGTCCAGACAGTAAACCAATTTGATTATGTATCCATACTGCTGCGGAAGCTGCCTCAAAACTTCTCATTCCTTGAGCTAATAAGCCGCCGCAAATTCCTGCCAAAATATCTCCGGAACCAGCTGTTGCAAGAAAAACAGATGATTCTTCTGATACACTAACCTTTCCTCTAGAAGAGGCTACAATGCTATCATTGCCTTTCAATAATATTGTTGAGTTAGTTTCTAAAGACGCTTTTATAGTTTTTTCAATTTTGTTTAAATTTTTATACTTAAATATTCTTTCAAACTCCCCTTCATGAGGAGTAAGAATTATATTATTCTTTCTTCTTCTTTTTTTTAAACAATGAATAAGATCATTGGGACTGTCTTTAAATGAAGATATTGCATCAGCATCTAAAACTAAAGATATGTGAGAATTTATAGATTTTAGAACTAATTCTTTTGTTGAATTACTTTGACCTAAACCAGGCCCTATTATAACTGAGTTTATTTTTCTATTCTTGGCAAAATCTAGAAATTCTTCGTTACTTGATATCTCTTTGAGCATAACGGAAGTTAAATGTGATGCATTAACTATCAAAGCCTCTTTATCCGAAGCCAAAGTGACAGCACCTGAACCAACTCGTAAAGCCGAAACAGATGCTAATCTAGAAGCTCCAGTAGATGAGATCTTTCCTGATTTAACTAAAGTATGACCTCTTCGGTATTTATGATCTTTTAAGGTTGGCCACTTATAGTTATTTTTCCATAAATCAGGTGAATTAAGAAAAATATTATTATTCTTACTTGCCCTTTTAATTTCCGTATTCTTTTCTCCTATACTTAAAACATGAATCTTTCCTGAATTTTCTTTACCTGGTAACAAGTAATGCCCTACTTTAGGAGCCACAAAAGTCAAAGTATAATCTGCTTTCAACGAAACAGGCAGTAAGCTTCCGTTATTAGCATCAACCCCACTAGCAATATCTAATGAGACAATGTATTTCGAATTACTATTAATTTTATTAAAAATACTAACCGTTTTTTTGTTTAATTTTCTATTTAAACCAACTACAAAAATTGCATCAATAATTAAGGAATAATTTCTTACATTATTATGATTAAATTTTTTTAATTCCTTATTAAGACTTTTAAATTTTTCTAAAACAACTTTGTTTAATTGACTTACCTTACCTAAAGGAAAACTAATATCGACATCATATCCTTGATTTTCCAAATATCTCGCTGCAACCAATCCATCGCCCCCGTTATTACCTGGTCCACATAAAACTAATATCTTTCCATTAAAATTTTTTAAATCAGGAATAATTATTTCATGAATTACCTCAAATGATTTCTTTCCTGCGCTTTCCATTAATTCAGAAAAAGATAAACCTCTGCTCATACAAATATCATCTAATTTATAAGATGTTTCTGATGTAAATAATTTAGTTTCCATTAATTTACTTTAGTGCTCTGACTTTCTCCTAATTCAATAATTCCTAACTTATTATTTTGGATAGCTAGTTGAGTTATAGAGCAATTATTTGGATAAAAATTAACTACTTTATTTGATCCTAAAATACTACCTACAATACTATTTATAACTACAAAGTGAGTAAAAATTATTGTCTCAACCTTAGTAGACAAAACTTCAGTAATTATATTTTTTCTCCATTTAGAATAATCAATATCAGATAATTTAGATTCTTTATTATTTTCTAATTCTTCCCAAGTCAAAGGTAAGACTTTTTTTAACCAATCAACTCTTGAATTTAAATCTTTAACGGGTGAAGGAAGTTCGCTAAAATTCTGATCAATTTTTATACCGCCATTACATTTATTTAATGCAATTTCACAAGTTTCAATACATCTCAATAATGGACTAGATATAACTTCTATATTTTTTAATTTTTTATTAGCTATAAAAGTTCTTAAATTTTTAGCCTGCTCTTTGCCTTTATCACTTAACTTTGGATCAAGCGATGTCCATCCATCTACAGCCTCGCCATGCCTAATTAAATAAATACTATTCATTATTGAAATGAAAAAATACTATATCCATCAGAATTCTTTGAGACTGAACAATCTCTTCTCAAACATTCTTCATCCATCATAGTAGCTAGAGTTTTATCATCTGTAGAAATAGATATAAATCTTTTATTGCTTTCTGTTAATCTTCCAATAACTATTCCCATCTGCGGTCCATCTCTTCCGTTTGCGACAGTATAAGTTTCTATATATCCATTCCCACTAGGACTTTCATCAACCTCAGGTCTTTCAAGGCTATCAACGATTTTTTGATATTGAGCTGGATCCTCTCTTTCCCAATCACCCTCATAAGGAATACAAGAATACAAACCAATGCCATGTTTTGTTGCATACCAGCCATTAGATGTGCATAATCCTTTAGCATTAGTATTTGATCTTAATTTTTGCATCATTGTAGCAATAGAATGAGTAACATAGTTATTTCCTGCACCTCCAAAATAAGGAAGCCCACCAGTTACAGTTAAAGGTTTTGTATTATTTGGAGATATATCTAGAGCTTCTCTACCTAGTTCGACCATACTTGGAAAGCATGAATATAAATCAAAAAAATCTATCTCATCTATATTCCAATTAGCCATTTTAAAAGCTTTCTCTCCCATCAATCTAATTGCATTGGAACTATTAAGCTCTGGTCTCTCCGTAACATTCCATACCTCGTTAATATCTGCGCAACCATGCAGGTAAACTCTTTTATTTTGAGGAATAGAGAACTCATTAGCTTTTTCTTCACTCATGATTATTATTGATGCGCTTTGATCAACTTCCATTATTGCATTCATATATTTTGTATAAGGAAAACCTATAAACCTATTGCTCTCACTAACTGTAGATATTTCTTTTGCTGATCGAAAAGTAGGAAACCAAGCATTCGGATGCTCACTAGCAACCTTTGTAAATGGCTCAAACATTTCACCTAAAAAATTTAAATGCTGTTCAATTGAATGATTTTTTTTATCCCTTATGGCATTCTCAAATAAAGGATATACGCTTACTGGAAAAATTATTCCGTGCTTTCTTTCATTCTCTGTTCCACCCGCTCTTTCAGAACCAAGATCTATTCTTTTTCCGCCAGAATCTTCTCCCCATCCTGTTTTAATTCCCTGCCTAGAAGCCTTTCTCTGAGTTGAAAAACATTCTGCACCAGATAATAAGGCTACATTACTTTCCCCATTTGTAATTTTTTCAGCTAAAATATTAATTAAGTACTGCGGTGTATTTCCGCCAGTTGGACCATTATAAGTTTTTGCATCAACTATGCCTAATTTATCAGCAAGAGTTTTCGGAGGGTTTGAGTATATAGTAAATGGTGGTCTCTTTCCTCCCTCAGAATCAAAAATAAATCTTACAGCAGTTACTGTATCTATATGACGTACTAGATCATTAATAGTAGAGTCTTCAATAGCAATAAGTGAAGACTCTTTCATAAGCTCTAGAGGATCCTTAGCATCTTCAGGATTTTCTATTTTTTGAGTTACTTGCCCACAACCAACTAATACCGGGGTGTTATTTTTAATCATATTTTTTTCCTCATCTGTCGGCACAATTAAATATTTAAAATTATATCTTAGAAAATTTTAAAA
>JAZAJI010000002.1:0-21547 GCA_036230365.1 Pseudomonadota bacterium | reverse complement strand
AAAATTTTCTAATGATTTGGAGAAAATTGTCATTAAAAAATATTCAGAAGTAAAGGAAATAAAAGATAAAATTTTAGAATCTGGTGCTTTTTTCAGTTCAATGACAGGTTCAGGTTCTGCTTGTTTTGGTTTTTTTAAAAAAAAGGATATTTTGGATGGAAAAGAAAGATTAGAAAATCATAATAGCCATTGGAAAGTAATTCAATGTAAGTTAATGGGCTCTAATAATTGAAAAATCAACTAATCTCATTAAAGAATCTTTGAATTTTGTATTAGGAAAAATACCTAGAGCATCCTTTGCAATTCTACCATGGTGATACGCTTTTTCTAAAGTGTCTTCGATAGTGTTATGTGTATCAATTATTTCAATTGCTTTCTTTAATAGATCCTTGTTTCTAATTTTATTGTCGAAAGAGTTTTTTAGAAACTCTCTCTCCGAATTATTTCCTCTTCTATAAGCTAAAATAATAGGTAAGGTAACTTTTCCTTCTAAAAAATCATCTCCAATATTTTTACCAAGAATATTTTTTTCACCATAATAATCTAGAGCATCATCTTTTAACTGAAAAGCAATTCCTAGATTTTTTCCAAATGATATTAAAGCATCAATTTCCTCTCTTTTTGATTTAGATATTAAAGCACCAACAACACAGGCGGTTGAAAATAATTCGGCTGTTTTAGATTCAATAATTTTCATATATTGATCTTCAGTTGTTTTAATATTATCTGAAGCTATTAGCTGCATTACTTCACCTTCTGCAATCCTCGCAGAAGCATTTGAAAGATTTTTTAAGCACTCCAATGATTTTGTTTCCACCATAAGTTGAAAAGCTTTTCCAAGTAGGAAGTCTCCAACTAAAATACTAGATTTATTATCCCAAATCTTATGTGAGGCAGATTTTCCTCTTCTTATATCACTTTCATCAACTACATCATCATGAAGTAATGTAGCTGTATGCATTAATTCAACAGCAGCGGCTAGTTTAATATGCATACTGCCTCTGTAATTGCATATTTTCGCAGTAGTTAAAGTAAGGATAGGGCGTAATCTCTTTCCCCCTAAATTAATAATGTGATTAGAGATATCCGGTATTCTGTCTATTTCACTTATGACTTGTTCGTTTATCAATTCATCAACTTTGATAAAATCTTTATCTATTAAATCAAGAAGTTCTTGTATAGGCTCGTCGTTCTTATATTTATTTCTGACTAATTTAATTACAGTTCCCATTTTTTTCTTATATTTTAGAAATTCACTATGATCAAAGAAAATACAAAAAATAAATTTCTTGGTGGAAAATTAAAAATCTTCCAACAAAAAAAAGGCTTCAGAGCAGGGCATGATTCAGTTATTTTAGCCGCAGCAATTCCTGCAAAAGACGGAGACCGGTGCCTTGAATTAGGTATTGGAACAGGTGTTGTTTCCTTATGTTTAGCTTATAGAATTAATAATTTAGAAATTGTCGGAATAGATAATGATATTAAGGTGCTTAAATTAGCAAAAGAGAATATTTCAATTAATAGTTTAAGTAGAAATGTTTCATTATTAAAAGGTGACTTAAATAAGGGAATTAAAGATTTTTCTAATCTTAAGAGACAAAGCTTTCATCACATCTATTCTAATCCGCCATACTATCTTGAAGATGAGATAGTTTTTCCTCTTAATAAAAATAAAAGAAATGCCTATATTGGAAATAAGGATAGTCTAAAGATTTGGATAAAACTTGCTTTAACATTTGTAAAATCAAAAGGAACAGTAACATTTATAAATCATATAAAAAATCTTCCTGAAATTTTGGATATTTTTAGTTCTTCAATGGGGTCGATAATTGTAACGCCAATATTTTCTAATGTTAAGGAACCTGCTTCAAGAGTTATAATAAGTGGCGTAAGAGATTCTAGAGAACCAATAAAATTTAACCAAGGACTTGTATTGAATAATAAAGATGGAAAACCAACTAAAAGAATTGAGGGTATAGTCAGAAATGGAAAGGCTCTAAAAGATTGAGACTTTATTGCTATTCTTTCAAGCAGAATTACTATAAAAAAAGAATTTATCGTCCTGGAGGCTTTTGTGACAGCAAAAAATATGGAAGAATTAGTATCTCTTTGTAAAAGAAGAGGATTTATATATCAAACAAACGAACTATATGGCGGTATGCAAGGTTTGTATGATTATGGTCCATTAGGTATAGAGCTTAAAAATAATCTTAAACAAGCTTGGTGGAGCTCTATGGTTTACGAAAGAGATGACATTGAGGGGTTGGATTCATCTATTCTTACTCATCCTAATGTCCTTAAATATTCTGGTCACGAAGATACATTCACTGATCCTCTCGTAGATTGCAAGGATTGTAAATCACGTTGGCGTGAAGATCATATTAATGATAAATCTTGTCCCTCTTGCGGATCAAATAATTTAACTGACCCAAGACCTTTTAATCTTATGTTTAAGACAAATATAGGACCTGTTGATGATGGTTCAAGTTTTGCATATTTACGACCTGAGACAGCGCAACAGATTTTTACAAACTTTAAAAATGTAGTTGATTCAACTTCGCGAACTCTTCCTTTTGGAATTGCCCAAATAGGTAAGGCTTTTAGAAATGAAATAACCCCCAGAAATTTTATTTTTAGGGTAAGAGAATTTGAACAAATGGAATTAGAGTTTTTTGTTGAGCCTGGTGAAGATGAAGAATGGCATGATAAGTGGGTAGATCAACGTGTATCATGGTGGGAAAAACAAGGAATCAAGAAAACCAATTTAGAAATTCTTAATGTTGATGAAAATGAATTATCTCACTACTCAAAAAAAACTGTAGATATCATGTACAAATTTCCTCATGGGATAGAAGAATTAGAAGGTATAGCAAATAGAACAGATTTTGATATTGGATCACATACAAAAAACCAAAAAGACTTTGAAATAGGTTCTGAAGTTAAAGAGAATAAAGATTCTGTAACAAAATTAGCTATACAAAATAAGATTGATAATACATGGGTAATTCCATATGTAATTGAACCTTCAGCAGGAGTTGATAGAGGTGTTTTAGCGGTCCTTAATGAAGCTTATAAAGTTGAAGATTTGGAAGACGGAAAAAACAGAACCGTTCTATCTTTAAAATCTCATTTATCGCCTATAAAAGCAGCAATAATTCCGCTAAAGAGAAATAATGATGAACTTGTTGCAACTGCTCAATCTTTAAAAGATACATTGCAAGCTTTAGGTAAGGGCAGAGTCCTGTTTGATAATGCAGGAAACATAGGTAAGAGTTACAGAAGACATGATGAGATAGGCACTCCAATGTGTATCACAGTTGATTTTGAAACTCTTGAAGACAATTCTGTTACAATAAGAGATAGAGACACTATGGAGCAAAAAAGAATTAAAATTGAAGAAGTTACTGATTATTTTAGTGAAAATATCTTGTAAAGGCACTTATGAACAATTGGATACATTCTTTTGATGATCCTTTAACTGATAAAACAAATCAAACGTTAATAGGAAATAAAGGTTACAATTTATGCTTAATGCATGATTTAGGGCTGCCTATTCCAGAAGGATTTATCATTAATTCTGATGCTTCAAGGTTTTTTATAGAAAACTCAAAATTTGATAAAGATTTTGATGATATATTAAAGAAAAATCTTAAAAAGATAGAAAAAAAAACAAATTTAGAAATTGGCAATAATAAAAAACCCTTAATTCTTTCAATTCGCTCAGGGTCTAAGATTTCAATGCCTGGAATGTTAGATACAATTTTAAATATAGGTCTTACCAAAGAAATTGTTAAATCTCTTTCAACAAATGGTAATAATTTTTTTGCTTTTGATACATGGAGAAGATTTATACAAATGTATTCTCATGTTGTTTACAAAATAGATAACTATGATTTTGATGAGATACTAGAAAATTATTTATTGGGAGCTAATTTATCCTCTGTAAGTCAACTTGATTATGAAGATCTAGAAGAAATTTGTGGTATGTACCTAAGTCTTTTCAAAGAAAGGGTAGGTAAAGAATTTCCTAACGATCCATATGAGCAAATTAAAGAGGGAATAATAGCTGTCATAAATTCTTGGAACAATGAGCGGGCTATTTCTTTTAGAAATATTAACAATATACCCGACGACATAGGATTTGCAGTAACTATACAAAGAATGGTTTTTGGAAATCTCAATACCAAAAGTGCTTCTGGTGTAATTTTTACGCGAAATCCTGATACAGGAGAAAATAAAATAAAAGGTGAATACTTAATTGAATCACAGGGCGAAGATGTTGTGTCTGGCTTCGTTACTCCGAAGAATATAAATGAAATAAATGATAAAAAAGATTCATTTATTGATATTTTTTCTGATGCATATTCTGAAATTAAAAAAATATCAAAACAACTAGAAAGCTTTTTTGGCTTTGTTCAGGATATTGAATTTACTATAGAATCTGAAAGATTATGGATATTACAATCTCGTGACGCTGAAATAAATGCACTTGCTTCATTTAAAATTCTAAACGATATGGTTAATGAAAAAATAATTAATAAAGTCGAAGCCATTAAATTAATTAAAGAGGAGCATATTGAGAATTCTTTGTTTCCAACCTTAGATGATTCTCAAGAGTTAAATATTTTAACTAAAGGGTTACCAGCTTCGCCAGGAGTTATAGGAGGTAAGGTGGTATTTAATTTAGAAGGAATTCAGTCTATTAAAAATGAAGGAAAAAATGCGATTTTAGTTCTTCTCGATACTAAAACTAACGATATTAAGGCAATGCACGCTTCTGATGGAATATTAACCTCAAGGGGTGGGCTAACAAGTCATGCGGCAGTGGTTGCAAGAGGTTTGGGTAAGCCCTGTGTTACGGGAGCAAGAGAAGTTGATATAAATTTAGAAAAAAAAATCATTGTAATTAATAATTTTTCAGTACCAGAATTTGAAGAAGTTACCCTTAATGGACATACAGGTGAAGTTATCGAAGGAATTGCCAAAACAAAACCTCAAGATCCACCACCTGAACTTAGAGAAATATTAGATTGGTGTAAGGAGTTGGTATTTGATAAAGATGTTAAAGATTCCTTGGAAATTATTAAAAAAGCAAAATCAAAAGTGAGTAGTTAACTAGTTAATGTCAGTATACTGATAGTATTCCAAATTTTATTAAAACTGGTCATTTTTATTCGGTAGGCATTTTCATAGGGCCAGTTTTTATTACTTCATCCCTTGCTTTTATAGGATTCTTAACAACCAACATTTCAAGATCTTCAAGATCCTCTGGAACATACCAATGGATACGATTTTCTTCATAGGCCCGAAGAACAGTTTTAGCGATTTCTTCTGAAGAAATTAATCTCCACATTCCTTCATTAGGTAAATTTACCCTTATCTCTTCTCCAATTAGGGGTGTATCAATTACTCCTGGAAGGATATCGGATACCCGTGTTCCAAAACGACTAAATTCAGCAGAAAGTGATTCTGTTAATCCTTTTACAGCATGTTTTGATGCAGAATATACAGAAGTCATTGGCAGACCTATAACTCCTGTAGATGAAGATGTGCTTAAGCATAAAGAATTAGGTGTATTTTTTAAGAGCTCTACACAAGAGTAAATTCCATTAATTACTCCAATAAAATTGATATTTATAACCTTTAAGTGATTTTCATAAGACTGGTCTTCAAAAAAACCACCCTCGGCAATACCTGCATTATTAAATAAGATATCCAATCTTCCATCAGAGAATTGAGAAAATTCTTTTATACATTGCTCAAAATCATTTTTGTTTGTGACATCAAGTTTTTTACAAATTAAATTTTTTGAATTTATTTCTTTTGATAAAATTTCTAAATTTTCTTCATTAATATCATAACATCCAACCGACCAACCTTTATCAATAAAGAATTTAACGGTAGCCTTTCCCATGCCACTGGCTCCACCTGTTATGAACATAAACTTATCAGACATAATTTTTCCTTTCAAAACTTAACGGATTAAATCTAACCCAATATCAAGAGATGGGGAAGAGTGCGTTAACCATCCAGAGGAAATATAATCAACACCTGTTTCAGCAATTTTTAATATATTATTTGAATTTACTCCCCCTGATGCCTCAAGCTTTACTCCATTTAAATTAATTTTAACTGCTTTTTTTAAGTCTTTTATTTTGAAATTATCGAGCATCACAACATCTGGAGAGTGTTCAAGCGCTTCTTTAAATTGATTCAAATTATCAACTTCGATCTCAATTTTGGTTTTATTTTTAATCTTTTTAACTCTCTTTAAAGCCTTTGATATAGATCCTGATATAGCTATATGGTTATCTTTGATTAATATTGCATCATACAGACCAAATCTATGATTATAGCCTCCACCTTTTAGGATGGCATATTTCTCTAAAAATCTTAAATTTGGCGTTGTTTTTCTAGTACATAATATTTTAGATTGTGTTTTAGAAATTAATTTTACCATTCTAGATGTTGAAGTTGATATTCCTGAAAGATGAGTTAAAAAATTTAGAGCTGTTCTCTCTCCCGCAAGCAGATCAATTGCAGGACCTTCAATTCTAGCTAGAATTTCTTTTTTATGGATTGTCTCACCATCTTTTTTTAGTTTAGTGAATTTAATTTTATCATTAATAACTTCATATACTTTTTTAGAAACATCGATGCCACATAAAATACCTTTTTCTCTAGAAACAAAATGGAAAATTGCTTTATCATTCTTTAGAAGAACATTTTTACTAGTAATGTCTCCTAATTTCCCGAGATCTTCTTTTAATGCCGATTGAACAATTTTTTTTAATTGTGAATGATTTATTGCGTTCATAAATTTATCATTCTATTAACTGAATCAAGGGCTCTTTCAGCTATTTTTTCATCGATGAGAACCTCATTTTGTTCATACCATAATGATTCAAGTATATTTTTTAAGGATATCTCCTTCATGTGAGGGCAAAGATTACAAGGCCTTACAAAATTCACATTCGGAGTTTCTACGGAAACATTATCGCTCATCGAACATTCAGTTACCATTAGAACTTTTTTAGGTTGGTTTACTTTTACCCAATTAATCATTGCTGAAGTAGAACCTGAGAAGTCAGCCTCATCAACAACTTCAGGGGAGCATTCTGGATGCGCAATTACTTTTACGCCTGGTTCGTTTTCACGAAATTCTTTAATTTCATCAACAGTAAATTCTTCATGGACTTCGCATCTCCCTTTCCACATTATAATTTCTTTTTTTGTTTCTTTGGCTACATTTAAAGCAAGGTACTCATCAGGTATAAAAATAACTTTATTAGTATTTAAAGAGTTAACTACTTGAGCTGCATTTGATGATGTACAGCAAATATCTGACTCAGCTTTAACTTCTGCAGAAGTATTTACATAGGTAACAACAGGAATATCTGGATTCTCTTTTTTTAATTGAATAACATCATCTCCTGTTATTGATGATGCCAATGAACAGCCGGCATCTAAACTAGGAATTAAAACCTTTTTATTCATATTTAATAATTTTGATGTTTCGGCCATAAAATGAACGCCGCATTGTAATATAATTTCGCTATCTACTTTAGTAGCTTCTTTAGCTAATTGAAGCGAGTCTCCTCTAACATCACTAATGCAGTGAAAAATTTCTGGGGTTTGATAATTATGAGCAAGGATAGAAGCGTTCTTTTCTTTTTTAAGGACATTAATGGCTTCAATATATGGAGCCATAAGTGGCCATTCAATTTTTGGAATTACTCTAGAAACTTTTTCATAAAGAGAGTTAGTTCTGCTTTCAAGACTATTATTCCATGAAATATTCATTTCTTCTAAGATATTTGAAGAAAAATGCTCAGGTTCATTATCGAGTAGTGATTTATCCATAATATCAACTAACCTATTATCCTTAATTTTTGGTATTTAAAGACATTATTTTTTAAATAGTCAAAGAAAAATGAAAATTAAGATATTTTCTTGAGAATTACGCTTCCAGCTGAATATCCGGCTCCAAAAGAACATAAGACCCCAATTTCATCCTTTTTCATATCTTCGCTGTATAAAGAGAAAGCTATAATAGAGCCTGCTGAAGAGGTATTTGCATAATCCTGCAATATATTTGGTTGTTCATGATCCTCTGGGACTCTACCTAAAACTTTCTTTCCAATAAAATCATTCATACTTTTATTAGCTTGGTGAAGCCATAATCTTTTTATTTCATCAATTTTAATTTCTTCTTCTTCAATGTGATCAGTAATAAGTTGACTAACCATCGGAACAACTTCTTTAAAGACTTTTCTGCCTTCCTGCATAAACAAAAGATCTCTATCAAAAGGGGTAGATTTTTTAGCATTATTCAAGAATCCAAAATTATTTCTTATATTATTTGAAAATTGAGTAATACATTTTGTTGAAAGTATTTCAAAAGAATTACTTGATTTAGCTGTTTCATTTTTTTCAAGTATCATAGCGGTGCAAACATCCCCAAAGATAAAATGGCAATCACGATCTTTAAAATCTAGATGTCCTGAACAAATTTCAGGATCTACTATTAAAATAGTTTTAGCACTTCCTGATCTGATCATATCTGCAGCAGCTTGCACTCCGAAAGTAGCTGAAGAGCAGGCTACATTCATATCAAAAGCGAAACCTTTAATTCCTAATAGTTCTTGAACTTCTATAGAGACAGCAGGATATGCTCTTTCAAGGTTTGAGCATGCAGTGATAACCGCATCAATATCATTAGATGTTTTCCCAGCCTTTTCCATAGCTTTTTTTGCTGCTTTTACGGCCATTTCGGCAAGAATTGAAGGTTCGTCATTGCTTCTTTTTTCTAAAACTGGATGCATAATGTTAGGATCAAGAATACCCTTCTTATCCATTACATACCTGTTTTTAATTCCTGATGCATTATAAATAAATTCTTCATTTGATAATTCTAGAGCAACTTTCTTTCCTTGGTCTATATCATCTTTATTAGCTAAATTATAATTTTCAACATATGTATTATATGCCTTTACCAATTCTGTATTTGTTATTGACTCTTCTGGTGTAAAAACACCTGTACCGCTGATTACAATTTGTTCCATTTTTCCCCAAAAAATAATAACAGAAATTTACTTTATGTTAATCTTTTTACATTTTAAATAATGAGGACATGATGTTAAGTGATCATTAACCATCCCTGTAGCCTGCATAAAGGAATATATTATTACTGGCCCGCAAAATTTAAATCCTAGATTTTTTAATTTTTTAGAAATTGTTATTGATATATCTGTTTGAGTTGGGATTTCTCCTAATTTTTTTCTAGAGTTATCAAGAGGTTGAAAATTTATATGTTCCCAAAAAAAATCTGAAAAACTTTGATTTTTTTTAAATTTTTTTTCAACAATATTAGCGCTATTAATTGTAGATAAAATTTTTAAACGATTCCTGATAATACCGTTATTATTCATCAATTGCGATATCTTCTTGTTGTTATATTTACTGATAGTTTTTGGATTAAAGTTATCAAAAGCCAATCTAAAATTATTTCTTTTATTTAAAATAGTTACCCAGCTTAATCCTGCTTGAAAACCCTCAAGAATTAGCATTTCAAATAGTTTTTTATCATTAAATTCTGGAATTCCCCATTCTGTATCATGATAATCCTTATATATATTGCTTGAATTAGACCAATTACAATAACCAATTCTTTCATCTGAAATATTCATCTATTTTTTATGAAAATTGAAATTTATTTCACATGAATCCTTATTGATAAAGATTTGATCAGGATCTTTTTGCACAAATGGAATACTGTCAACTTTTAAAAGGGCAATTCCATCTAAATTAACAGTTTTTAAGATTTGACCAATATTTTTATCATTAAAGAAAATCTTCTGGCCTATTTCTAGGTTTTTTTCTGATTGGAATGAAAACACTCTCTTCTTTGCTTTACCTTTTCTATACATTCGGGAGGTAACTTCTTGTCCGATAAAACAACCTTTATCAAATGAAATAGTATTTAAATTATCATAATTTAATTCCATTGGAAAAAATTCCTCAGAAGAAACATCTTCACCTTGCTCAATTATGCATGAATGGATTTTTTTAATTTCGTAGAATTTTAAATCTTCTTTTCTCTCACCTTCTTTTTCTCTTATTCCTCTCCAACCTAGATTACTATTTCTAGGATCCAGCCACATATCATCAAAAATCTTTTCATCAGATGAAATAACTTCAAGATCTTCTCTATTTTTAATTATTATATCTGACATAAGTTTATAAAATTCTATTTTATTTTTAAATTCATCTGCAGAAGTATTATGAATATCTATCAAGAAGCCGTTTTTAATTTTATATAAAAAGAAATGATAAAGGAGTTTTCCTTGCGGCGTTAATAAGCAACTAGAAAATAATTTAGTATTAGAATTTTCTAAATCAATTGTTACTATTGATTGTAAGAAATCTAATGAATCTTTCCCTGTAATGGAAATTATTGCTCTATTATTTAGTTGTATAATTTTATTATTCATAAAGATTTATGTTTTATTTAAGTGTTATTATATTATTATAATTAAATAGGATTACCGATACAATGTCATTCGATATCATCTTTAAAAATGCTAATATAACTAATGATACCTCGTCATTTACTTCTGATATTGGCATTAAATCAGGAAAAATATCTGAAATAGGGGATTTAGCTAATTCTTCAGATAATATTATTGAATTGGATCATTTAAATTTAATACCGGGAGTAATAGATACTCAGGTACATTTTCGAGAACCTGGAGCAGAGCATAAGGAAGATTTAAGTTCTGGAACTAAGGCCGCAATATTAGGTGGAGTAACAGGAGTTTTTGAAATGCCTAATACTGATCCATCCACTACGAATGTAAGTGCTCTCGAAGATAAATTCACTCGAGCTAAAGATAGATCATACTGCGATTATGCTTTTTATGTTGGCGGGACAGAAGATAATAGTGAAATATTACCCGAATTAGAAAAAATTGAAGGATGTTGTGGTGTTAAGGTTTTTATGGGCCTTAGCACAGGTTCTCTGTTGGTATCAGATGACAAGGATCTTGAAAAAATTCTATCAAAAATTAACAATAGGGCATCTTTTCATTCTGAAGATCAGTATTTATTAGAAGAGAGAAAGAAATACCAGGTAAAGGGAGATACTAATTCACACGAAATATGGAGAAATGATGAGCAATGCTTTATAGCCACTCAAAGACTTCTAAAGTTAGCAAGAAAAAATAAAAAAAATGTCCATGTTCTTCATGTTTCAACTGCCCAAGAAATAGATTTACTATCTAAGAATAAAGATATTGCTTCAGTCGAAATTACACCTCAGCATTTAACATTACTAGCGCCTAACTGCTATCAGGAATTAGGTAATTATGCACAAATGAATCCTCCAATTCGAGGAATAAATCATCAGAAAAAATTATGGGAAGCAATAAATAACGGTGTAGCAGATATAATTGGTTCAGATCATGCTCCACATTCTCGAGAAGAAAAGGATCAAGAATACCCTAATTCACCTTCAGGTATGCCTGGGGTTCAAACTTTGGTTCCAATTATGTTAAATCATATTAACGAAGGAAGGCTATCGTTAAATAGATTTGTTGAACTAACAAGTTCAAATCCAGCAAGACTTTTTGGCATTAAGAATAAGGGTAGCATTGAAGTTGGAAACGATGCAGATTTTACAATTATAGATATGCAAAAAGAACAAACAATTGAAGATAGTTGGATAAATAGTAAATGTGGGTGGACACCATATAATGGAATGAAGGTAAAAGGTTGGCCAATTATGACTGTTATTAGAGGAGAAATAGTTATGAGAGAAGGGGAAGTAACTGAACCAATCGGCAAACCAATGAATTTTTATAGATAAGTATAAGGAGGAAAAATGTCTGATAATTTTAAAGCCCTCATGATTGATAAAACTGATGATAAACAGACCATTAGCATTGTTAATCTTGATGAAAGTGAATTAATGGAAGGTAATGTTGTTGTTGATGTTACCCATTCAACTTTAAATTATAAAGATGGTTTAGCTATAACAGGATCATCTCCAATTGTAAGGAATTTTCCTATGATTCCAGGCATTGATTTTAGTGGTATCGTAAGATCATCTGAGGATAAAAAATTTTCTGAAGGTGATAGAGTAGTTTTAAATGGTTACGGTTTATCTGAAAATCATTTTGGTGGGTATTCTGAAAGAGCAAGGGTAAATTCTAATCATTTACTAAAGTTACCAGAAAATATAAGTAATAAACAAGCTATGGCAATTGGTACAGCGGGTTATACGGCAATGCTTTGTGTTTTAGCAATAGAAGATTATGGAATCAAACCAGAAGATGGCAGTATACTTGTTTCTGGAGCTTCTGGAGGCGTTGGTTCAGTTGCAATATCCTTGCTATCGGATCTTGGTTATGAAGTTGAGGCATCTACAGGAAAGATTGATGAATCTGATTATTTAAAGTCTTTAGGCGCAAAATCAATAATAGATAGAACGGAGCTATCCGAGCCCTCCAAACCACTTGGAAAAGAAAGATGGGCTGGTGCCATTGATTCAGTTGGGAGTCAAACCTTGGTGAATATACTTGCTCAAACTTCATATGGCGGAGGTGTTGCAGCATGTGGTCTTGCGCAAGGAATGGATTTACCTTCAACTGTGATGCCGTTTATTCTTAGAAATGTAGCCTTGCTTGGAGTTGATTCAGTAATGGCTCCAATGAACAAGAGAGAAAGAGCTTGGGAAAGGTTAAGTTCTGATATCAATATAAAAAAACTTGAAGAAATGATTGTTGATACAACTATAGATCAAGTCGAGGTCTTTGCAGAAGAAATTCTTAAAGGCAAAATAAAAGGTAGAGTTGTAGTTAATATTTCAGAAAATTAAATAATTATTTAGGTTCTAGATTCTTTCAATTTTTCTGAAATTAAAAAAGCTAAATCAAGTGCTTGATTAGCATTAAGTCTAGGATCACAATGAGTATGATATCTGTCTGTTAAATCTTCTTCTAAGATTTCTTGAGTGCCACCCAAACATTCTGTAACATTTTGACCAGTCATTTCGAAATGAACTCCCCCAGCGTAAGTTCCTTCGGCTTTATGGATATCAATAAATTGTTTTACTTCGCTTAATATACTGTCAAGAGGTCTAGTTTTATATCCGTTAGAAGCCTTAATAGTATTTCCGTGCATAGGGTCACATGACCAAACTATATTTCTACCTTCTGATTTAATTTTCTTTAAAAGTTTTGGAAGGTTTTCATTGATATTATTTGCTCCATACCTTGTTATTAAAGTTAATCTTCCTTCATCATTATTTGGGTTAATAATGTCAATTAGTTTAAGTAGTTCATCAGCCTCTAAAGAAGGGCCACATTTTAAACCAATGGGATTATTAATTCCTCTAACAAATTCTATATGCGCACCATCAGGTTGACGTGTTCTATCTCCAATCCATAGCATATGAGCGGAAGTGTCATACCATTCGCCAGAAGTAGAATCTATCCTTGTTAAACTCTCTTCATAACCTAATAATAAGGACTCATGACTTGTATAGAAATCTACTGATCTTAGTTCTGAAGTAGTATCTGAATTAATCCCTACAGCATCCATAAAGTTTAAAGTTTCAGAAATTCTGTTAGCTAAAGCTTCATATTGCTCACCTTGTTTACTTTCTTTAACAAAACTCATATTCCATCTATGAACATGATCAAGGTTTGCATAACCTCCCTGTGCGAATGCTCTTAATAGATTTAAAGTTGATGCGGCTTGCCTGTAAGCCATTATCTGCCTTTCAGGATCAGGCATTCTTAAATCTTCTTCAAACTCAATCCCATTAACTATATCACCTCTATAGCTTGGCAGATCTATATCACCTTTATTTTCAAATGGTTCAGATCTTGGTTTAGCAAACTGACCAGCAATTCTTCCAACTTTTATAATTGGGCAACCTGCACCAAAAGTTAAAATTATTGCCATCTGAAGTATAACTCTAAAAGTATCACGAATATTATCGGGATGATGCTCAGCAAAACTCTCAGCGCAATCTCCACCTTGAAGTAAAAAAGCTTCTCCTCTTGATACTTTAGCTAGATTTTCCTTAAGTCTTCTTGCTTCTCCAGCAAATACGAGAGGAGGATATGAAGATAATCTGTCTTCCACCTTTTTTAATTTTGCAAGATCCTCATACTCAGGAACCTGAATAACAGGTTTCTTTCTCCAGCTATCTTTTGACCATTTTTTAGTCACATATACCTCCAAATTGCAGAAAAATGGTTATAGAGCATTAATTTGTTCATTAACAGTAATTTATTAAAATTTATTTTTCTTAGTTTTATTACTAATTTATTAACAGATTTTAACATTTCATTAATCTTTTCTTAACTTTTTGTCTGATATTTTCAATAAAAAGGAGAAAATAATGAGAAAAGATATAACAATATTTTTTGTAGTATGGATTATGTTTTTTATTCCCTTACAATCAAAAGATTTTGATAATGACGAGTTTAATTTCTTTAATATTCACACTAGATTTGAAAAGGAGATCAGCAAAGAAGAAACTGCCGAGTTAAAAAAAGAATTTAAAGTTTACTTAAACAGCGCAAAAAAGGAACTCAATAAGAAATTTTCTAAGGAAGAGCTAGCAATAGCCAAGCAAGTAAATGAGTCCAGAAAAGAACTCTATAGTCAAATTAAGAAGAAATTCACATATAAAGAGCTACAAGCATTGAAGCATGCACATTTACAAGGTAAGCGTAATCGTAAATTTTAATATTAAAATAAAAAAATTTTACATTCTACTTGAATTCATATCAACAGAATCATCAATTTATTCGCGATATTTCTTGAATTCTAACCTTGCTACTGCACGATTATGAACTTCATCTGGACCATCAACTATTCTTAAGGTCCTTGCTCCTGCATATGCTTTTCCAAGTCCAAAATCGGTAGTAACTCCACCACCACCATGAGCTTGAATTGCGTCGTCAATAATATCTAATAATGTTCTAGGTGCTTTAACTTTAATCATTGCAATTTCAGCTCTAGCCACCTTATTACCAACTGTATCCATCATATAAGCAGCTTTCATAGTTAAAAGTCTCGAGCATTCAATTTCTATTCTAGCTTTTGCCACCCTTTCTTCCCATACTGAGTGTTCTGCAATTGGCTTTCCAAAAGCTTCTCTTGATAGGAGTCTTTTTGCCATTTTTTCTAATGTTCTTTCCGCTACTCCAATTGCTCGCATGCAATGATGAATTCTTCCTGGACCTAGTCTTCCTTGTGCTATCTCAAAACCTCTTCCTTCACCTAAGAATAAATTCTCTGCGGGAACTCTTACATTTTCTAATTTAACCTCAGAGTGACCATGGGGAGCATCATCAAAACCAAAGACCGGAAGATGTCTAACGATTTCCACTCCAGGTGTATTCATTGGAACAAGAATTTGACTTTGTTGTTGATGTCGAGGGGCATCAGGATTTGTTTTCCCCATTACAATTGCTACATCACATCTTGGGTCCATAACACCAGAAGACCACCATTTTCTTCCATTTATAACGTATTCATCTCCATCTCTTTCAATTTTAGTAGAAATATTCGTAGCATCCGAAGAGGCGACTTCTGGTTCGGTCATAAGGTATGCTGATCTTATTTTTCCATCAAGAAGGGGCTCAAGCCATTTCTCTTTTAGCTCTTCAGTGCCGTATCTTTCTATTAATTCCATATTGCCAGTATCTGGTGCAGAGCAATTAAATACTTCTGATGCCCATCCAACTCTACCCATGATTTCGCATATAGGAGCATATTCGACATTTGTTAATCCGCCGCCTCTTTCAGAATCAGGAAGAAACATATTCCATAAACCCTCTTCTTTTGCCTTAACTTTTAAATCTTCCAAAATTTGAGGAATTTGCCATCTATCAGCACCAAAAGCTTCCATTTGTTCATTATAAGTAACTTCATTTGGATAAACATGTTTATCCATAAAAGCTTCTACCCTTGCTATTAATTCTTTAGTTTTATCATTATGTTCGAAAATCATATTGCTCTCCTGAATTTACTAAATAGTATCGATCTTATATAAGTAATACTAGTTAAAAATAAACAATTACCTTTTATCTAAAAAAAATTTTTTTAGCAAATTCTCAGACTCTTTTTTATAAAAACCACTGAAAACATTTGGTTTGTGGTGACAAGAATTAGTCTTATAGATTTGTATGCCATTTTCGACACAACCTTTCTTTTCATCTTCAGCTGCAAAATATAGATTCTTTATGCCCGCAAGGGAAATTGCCATTGCACACATTGCGCATGGTTCTAGTGTAGTAAATATAGAAAAACCAAATAATTTAGTAGTTTTAAGCTTATTTGAAGCCTCTCTTAAAACTAATATTTCTGCATGAGCGGTAGGGTCATTTAATTCAATTATTCTATTTCCATTAGAGGAAATTATTTTATTTTTTTCATTTATAATAATTGATCCAACAGGCACTTCATTTCTATTTTTAGATTTGATAGCTTCTTCAATAGCAAGTTTCATAAAAAATTTAGTTTGTGATATGTTATTATTCAAATTAGCCCCTTGTTATGTATTTATAAGACCTCAAAATGAATATAAAATCAAAACTTCGTATTGCAAAATTTATATCCAATGCAGGGATTTCATCTAGAAGAGGTGCAGAAAAATTAATTTTAGAAGGTAAAGTTGAAGTAAATGGTCAACTTATAAAATCTCCCGCCTTAAATATTAATAAAGACGACATTGTTAGAGTTGATGGCAGGATAATTGAATATGATTTATCTGTTCGAATGTGGATATTTTATAAGCCTAAAGGATGTCTTGTAACAGCGAGTGATCCTAAAGGTAGAAAAACTATATATGATATTTTACCTCACTCTATGAAGAATATTAATGCTGTCGGAAGATTAGATTTTAATAGCGAAGGATTATTGTTATTAACTAATAATGGAGATTTTTCTAGATACTTGGAACTTCCTAAAAATAACTTTGAAAGATTATACAAAGTAAGGGTTTTTGGTAAAGTTCGTGAGGATTTACTTTTAGGTCTTTCTAAAGGAATTAAAATTGATGGAATAAGGTACAAACCTATAAAAGCATTACTAGAAAAAGAAAATGGATCGAATTCTTGGTTAAAATTTTCCATTTATGAAGGAAAAAATAAAGAAATAAGAAAAGTATGTAAATCAATGAATTTGGAAGTAAATAGGTTAATACGATATTCATATGGCCCATTTAAGTTAAAGAAGTTAAAAAAAGGTCAAATTGAGGAGGTATCATCCTTTATTTTAAAAAAGAAATTGCCTATTTTTTTTAAAAACAAGGAGAATTAGTTTGCGAATTATTTCAGGTAATTTTGCTGGCAGAAGAATTTTAGCTCCGAAAGGAAAAGGTACTCGACCTACAACAGATAGATTTAAAGAAACTTTATTTAACATTATAGAAAACAGTTTAAAAATTAGTTTAAAAGATAAACATGTAATGGATTTATTTGCAGGGTCAGGGTCTTTAGGGATTGAGGCTATATCTAGAGGTGCAAAATCTTGTTGTTTTGTTGATAAAGCAAAACAATCTATTTTAACCATAGAGAATAATTTGGATAGTATTGGAGTGCTTTCAAATTGCAGTCTTCTAAATATAGATGTAAACAAACTGCCTAAATTTCGAAAAAATATTAATGAAAAAATAGATATAATTTTTTCAGACCCCCCTTATAAGGATTATAAGTTAAATAATATTGCTATAGATTGCTTAATAAATAAGGGTTGGGCAAAAGATAATACTTATTTGTTTTTGGAGACATCAAATAATAGTTTGCAAAAAGATATTTCTGGGTTCAAAATTATTGAGAATAGAAAAATAGGCGAAAGTTCATTAAAAATTTATTTAAAAACCAACTATTGAATGAATTAAAAAAAATAAATAAGATTTATAGATATCTAAGGAGAATTTATTATGAGAGGATTAATGCAAGAATGGCCTTTGCTTGTTCACACTTTTATTGATCATGCAAAGATTCATCACGGTGAAAGAGAAATAGTTACTCGAAGAATTGAAGGAGATATTCATACAACTAATTATTCTGAGATTTTTTCTAGATCAAAGAAATTTTCAAAAGCCCTCAAAGGTTTGGGAGTAAAAAAAGGTGATGTTATAGGTACTCTTGCTTGGAATACTTATAGACATCTTGAATCCTGGTACGGAATTACTGGATTAGGTGCAATTTACCATACATTGAATCCTAGATTGTTTGTTGAACAGTTAGATTACATAATTAATCATGCTGAGAATAAATTTATTATTACAGATGTAAGTTTTGTAGAAATTTTAGAAAATATTGAAGATAAAATACCGAATGTAGAAGGATTTATTTTTCTTTGTGAAAAGGAAAATCTACCTGAAACTAAACTAAAAAATATTCATTCATTTGAAGAATTAGTAGAAGCGGAAGATGATTCATTTGAATGGGTTAAAGTGGAGGAAGATGAAGCTTGTGGTTTATGTTATACTTCTGGAACTACAGGAAATCCTAAAGGTGTTTTATATTCTCATAGATCAAATGTTTTGCATACACTTGCTGCTAATTCAGCAGATGCAATGGGAATAAAATCAACTGATGTAGTAATGCCAGTTGTACCAATGTTTCATGCTAATGCTTGGGGTCTATCTTTTTCAGCCCCTATGTCAGGCTGCAAGGTTGTTATGCCTGGTATGAATATGGATGGAGAAAGTATATATGAACTTTTAGATACTCAAAAAGTGACTTTTACAGCTGCGGTCCCTACCGTTTGGTTGATGCTCTTACAATATCTTGAAGAAAATGATTTAAAATTACCATACCTTGAAAGAGTTGCGATAGGGGGATCAGCGGTTCCAAGAGTGATGTTAGAAAAATTTGAGAAGAATTATGATGTTTCAGTTATGCATGCTTGGGGTATGACAGAAATGTCACCACTTGGCACTATTGGGGCATTTAAAAGCGGTATGGAAGATCTAAGTTTTGAAGAACAAATGGATATAAAATTAAAACAAGGTAGAGCTTCTTATATGGTAGAGATGAAAATAACTAATGATGAAGGAGATGAGCTGCCTTGGAATGGGAAGGATTTTGGACATTTATTAGTAAGAGGTCCATTTATAGCTAGCAAATATATGAAAGGTGATGGAGGTCAAATTCTAGATAACCAAGGATTTTTTGATACAGGAGATGTTGCAACTATCGATGAGTTAGGATTTATGCAAATAACTGATAGGTCTAAAGATGTTATTAAATCTGGCGGTGAATGGATTTCATCTATTGAATTAGAAAATATTGCTGTTGGACATCCTGAAGTTGTTGAGGCTGCTGTAATTGGTATTTATCATCCAAAATGGGACGAGAGACCCCTTCTTATATGTGTTCCTACAGAAGGAAGTGATATTAAGAAAGAAGATATATTAAGCTTTTTGGAAGATAAATTAGCTAAATGGTGGATGCCAGATGATGTTGTATTTGTTGATGAAATACCGCATACAGCTACAGGTAAGATACAAAAGTTGACTTTAAGAGAACAATTTTCAGATTATAAGCTTCCTTCAACTTAATTATTTGAAGCTCTTTTAATCCTGTCATTGATAGCTTTACCAATACCTTTTTCCGGTATTGATGTTATAGCAATTTTCTTAAATTCTTTTTCTAGTTTAGCAAGAAGAGAGAATAAATTTGCTGCAGCTTCAGTTAAATCTCCACTTTTACTTAAATTAGGCTCTTTAAATTTTGGTCCAAAACCGATTAAGATCTCATCTCTATTCGCTCTTTTTGCATTAATTCTTAGAGGTACAGAAGGCGAATAATGATTCTGGGTTTGTCCAGGAGAGATTATTTTCCGATTTTTTTGTTTTGATTTATCAACTACCTTGTAAGCAAGTTTTGTTTCTAAATCTTCTTTCGTAATTCCACCATGTCTTAGTATTACTATTTGATTTTTTTCAAAAGTAATTATTGTACTTTCAACTCCGACTGATGTTTGTCCGCCATCTAATATAAGGGATAAATCTTTTTCATTTTTAAAATAGCTATAAACATGATTAGCTTTAGTGGGGCTTAGAAAACCAGATTTATTTGCACTTGGTGCAGCAATAGGGCTTTTTAAATTACGAATTAACTCTAAAGCTACTTTATTGTTAGGAATTCTAACAGCTAATGTATCAAGCCCAGCGCTTAAAAGCAGACTAAGAGATGAAGATTTTTTTCTTTTAAGAATTATTGTTAATGGCCCGGGCCAAAATTTTGACCCAATTTTTTTCACTTCTTTACTTACTTCGCAATGATTTTCTATCTCTTTAATAGAGCTGAAATGAGCTATAATTGGATTAAATTTTGGCCTGTTTTTACATTTAAATATTTTTGCAATTGCTATATCATTTGTAGCTTCTGCACCTAACCCATATACTGTTTCAGTCGGAAATGATATTAATTTACCCTTATTAAGTTCTTCAACAGCTCTTAAAATCTGCTCTTTACTAATTTTTTTTATTGTAGTCATTTTCAAAATTTTATTTTACTTAGTAAGTATATTCTAATTTTAATTATCAAGTAGGTAATAAATTAGAATAAGATTTAATTATGGAGATATTTATGGCATTTGTTTCGCCTGTAAATCAAATGATTTTTACTCTTTCCCAAATGGCTAATTATAGCGATCTTGAGGAATCAGAAATATGGCCAGAATTAAACATTAACTTCATTAAATCTTTATTAGAAGAAGCCGCAAAACTTGCAGATTCTGAAATTGCACCTTTAAATCAAATTGGCGATCAGGAAGGCTGTAATTTTAGTAACAATGATGTAAAAACTGCTCCAGGATTTAGTAAAGCTTATAAAAAATTTATAGATTCTGGTTGGGCTGGAATCTCAGGTCCTTCTGATAAAGGAGGTCAAGGTATGCCAATAACAATTGCTGTTTTAATTCAAGAATTATGGAATACATCTTGTATGAGTTTCTCACTTTGTCCAATGTTAAGTCAGGGTGCAATAGAGACAATAAACCAACATGCTTCAGAAGAAATAAAAATAACTTATTTACCTAAACTTTTATCTGGGGAGTGGACAGGAACTATGAATCTTACAGAACCTCAAGCTGGATCAGATGTAGGGGCATTAAATACTTCAGCAAAAAAGCAAAAAGATGGGAGTTTTTTAATCAAAGGAACAAAAATCTATATAACTTATGGTGAGCATGATATGTCAGAAAATATTATTCACCTTGTTTTAGCTAGAATTGAAGGGTCTCCAGAAGGTAATTCAGGTATTTCTTTATTTTTGGTCCCTAAATTCCTACCTGATGATGATAAAAATTTTAATGTACGAAATGATTTAAAATGCATTGGGTTGGAAAAGAAACTTGGTATTCATGCTTCACCAACATGTACAATGAGTTTTGGAGATAATAAAGGAGCTATTGGTTATCTTATAGGTGAAGAAAACAGAGGTCTAAACTGTATGTTTACGATGATGAATAATGCAAGGTTAAATGTAGGTATGCAGGGTGTAGGAATTTC
>JAZAJI010000001.1:0-4283 GCA_036230365.1 Pseudomonadota bacterium | reverse complement strand
TAAATATGAATGATAATGGATATATAGATACAAAACCTGATTCAACTAAAACAAGTATAGAAGGAATATTTGCAGCCGGTGATGTAACCGATGAAAAATATAGACAAGCCGTTACAGCTGCAGGAATGGGTTGTATGGCAGCATTGGAAGCTGAAAGTTATTTAGCTGAATAATGTTTATATAAGGATAAATTTTGAAAAATATTTCTCCAATTGAAGAAAGAGAAGAAGACTATAATTATAAAAAGGATAATCTCACAAGACCCTCACAAGTATTAAGAAAATTAATTGAAAATTCAATAAATGCTCAATCCTCTAATATAGAAATCAGAATAGAATTAAACGGGCTCAATATAATTGAGGTAAAAGACGATGGAATAGCTATGAGTCCTCAGGAAATGATGATTTCAGTAGAAAAAAGGACTAAAATCAAAAATCTTAGTGATAAGATCTTTAGTACTCAGGGAAAATCGCTTAATAGTATTTCAAAAATAAGTAAACTAGAAATTATTAGCAAAGAAAAGAGTAAAACAAGAGGTGCTGTTTTAAATATATCAAATGAAAAGATTCATCCTATAAAAGAATGCTATGCAGATATTGGAACAAAGATTCAAGTCAGAGATTTATTTTACAATAATGCAAATATTCGAGATATAGTAAAAAAATCAAAAAGTGATGATTTAATAAAAATAATCAATACTTATGCTTTAGCTTTTCCAGAAATAAGTTTTATTGCTAAATCAAATAATAAAGTTATCTTGGATGCCCCTAAGGAAGATAAGTTTTCAAAAAACATATTTATCTCAAGAATTAAAAATGTTTTAGGAAACAAAATAATTAAGTCTATTATTAATTTTAGAAATGAAACTAATGAGTTAAACATAAATTTCTTCTACACCAATGAAAGTAATTCTTTTAAAAGAAAAAATTATCAATTTATCTTTATCAATAGCAGACCGGTTTATGAAGAAAACATTATAAAAATAATCAATGATCTTTATAGACAAACTTTTAGCGAAGCAGATTATCCAGCATTTATTTTATTTATAGAATCAAAAGAAGAACTGTTAAATATCTCTAGGATCTCAGATGATAAAATTACTATAGAAAATAAAAATATAGTCAAAATGCTAAAAAGCTTATTCCTGAATGCTTTTGCTGAAGAAATTTATAAGGATAAATCTAAGAATAGAGATAATATTAATTTACTAGATAATCCAGTTAGATTTCATAATAAATATGAGATAAGTCAATCAAATAAAGGATTGATTATAAAAGATAAAGATAAAAACAAAAAAATAGAAATCACTTTAGAAAGTATAAAAAAATTTTTTAAATAGAGTTAATTTATTTTATCTGAAGGCGAATTAATTATTTGTGTCTTCAGATTAGCGTTTACATCTTCAACATCACGCATTTCTGAATCAAGAACTTCTTTTATATTGGGAATTGATTCTGCTACATCTGCCCCTGTCATTAGATTGATTTCCGACTGACTAAAATCTTTTGAGTTAGATGAATTACTAAAAAGAATTGCCTGCAACTCTCTACTTGGCTGTTGAGGGTTTGGACGAATTTCTCCTTCAGCAGGAGGTCTTAAATTATAATCCGGAGGAATAATTAAATCTGGTTTAGTTAAAATAGTAAACTCATCAGGTGGAAGTTTATCCGTTCCAAGAACTTTTGCTAATTCACTTCCACATCCTATAAGAAATATTGGGAGTATAAGAATAAAATAAGTTAAAAAATAATTCTTACGCATTTCAGTTCTCCAATTTAACGCCCGATTTTAGCAATTGACTTAGGAGAAATAATATTACTCCAAAGACGATAAACATATCAGCGACATTAAAGATGTACCACGAAAATCCTTTCGCATGAAGCGAAATAAAGTCAACTACCGCGCCATAAAAAAATCTATCAAATACATTCCCTAAAGCGCCACCTATAATAAATGAGATACTAATTCTTGTTGTAAAAGAAGATTCATTCTTTACATAATTAAGAAGGAAAATAATTATACCTAAAGAAATTATTATAAGAATCCATTTTTGGAAACTTCCGCCTCCAGAAAACAGTCCGTATGAAATACCTGTATTAAAAACTAAAATAAAATCTAAAAATTGATTAATATAAATTTTCTCAATATCACCATTCTTAAAAATGGAAATTATTTTTAATTTACTAAACAAATCAACAAAAAAGATTGGAAATGATAGAAAAATTACTGAAATTAAGTTTCTAATCTTTTTCTCCTTCAATTTCTCTCATAACTGAGGCATCTCTTAAACTTAAATCAGGATAATCCTTATCTGTTCCTACTTCAGGAAGAACTTTCCATGATCTACTACATTTATTTCCTTCAGCAAGATTACAAATCACTGAAACACCTTGTATTTCTTCCATTTTAAATGCCTCTGAAGGGTTTTCTTCTAATTTCATTTCGGCTTGCGAAGTTATAAATATTTCTGCTAAATCAATATCCTTAAAGATATCTATATATTGGTTCTCAGAAATATAAATAATAGGAAATGCTTCTAAGCTAGATCCAATTCTTTTTTCTTTTCTTTCAAGCTCTATTGCGCCAGTAACCACTTTTCTAACAGTTCTAATTTTTTCCCATTTTTCATACAAATTATCATTAATCCATTCTTTATTAATTTCTAAAAAACTTTTTTCATGAATTGAATCTTTTAAATCAGGAAATCTTGTTTTCCTAACTTCCTCAGAAGTAAAACAAAGTATTGGAGCGAACCAGCTAACTAAGTAATTAAAAAGGATATCTAAAACCGTACGAGTAGATTTCCTTATATTACTATTAGGGCTATCACAATAAAGACTATCTTTTCGTATATCAAAGTAAAATGAGGAAAGATCAATATTAGAGAAATTTAATAGAGCTTGAAAAACTCCTTTTAAATCATAATTATCGTATCCTTCTCTAACTTTCTGATTAATTAAGTATAATTTATGAAGAATATATTTTTCTAATTCAGGCATTTCCTCATATGATATAATTTCGCTATCTGAAAATTCATGGAGATTACCAAGCATAAAACGAAATGTGTTTCTTATTTTTCTATAAGATTCTACATTTGATTTCATAATTTCCTGCCCTACTCTAAGATCATCAGTAAAATCCGAGGAGACTGCCCATAATCTTAAAACATCTGCACCGTATTGATTTATTAAATCATCTGGCTTTGTCACATTACCTAGAGATTTGGATTCTTTTTTTCCATCTTTGTCTATTACAAAACCATGAGTCAAAACCTGCTTAAATGGAGCGCTTCCGCGTGTTCCGCATCCAATTAGTAGTGATGATTGAAACCAACCTCTATGCTGATCTGACCCTTCAAGATACAAATCTGCAGGCCAGCCTAATCCTTCTTCGCCCTCTAAAACAAATGACTGAGTCGACCCAGAATCGAACCATACATCTAAAATGTCATCTACTTTTTCCCATTCATCAGCAGTATAATTTTTTCCCAATATTTCTTCTGTATTGATATCAAACCATGCATCTGAACCATTTGATTCAAATAATTTATAAATCCTATTATTTACCTTTTCATCTTTTAAAACTTCACCTGTTTTCTTATTTATAAATATTGATAAAGGAACCCCCCATGCCCTTTGTCTCGAAACAACCCAATCAGGCCTATTATCAACCATTGATTTAATTCTATTTTTACCTCTTCCAGGTATCCACTCAACTTTATCTATTGATGATAAAGATTTTTTTCTTAAATCATTCTTCTCCATAGAAATAAACCATTGTGGTGTATTTCTAAAAATTAATGGAGCTTTAGATCTCCAACTATGAGGATATTGATGACGTAATTTACCTTTTGCAAATAAGGATTCACAATTTATAAGTTCGCCAATAACTGCTCCATTTGCATCACCATTTGAGCCATCTTCTTTATAGACTCTTTTACCTTCAAATAGCTCTACATTTGGAAGAAAAACACCTTCATCATCAAGCATAAAAGGAGCATCAATGCCATTTTTTGTAGCTAAATCATAATCATCTTGACCATGACTTGGCGCAATATGAACAAAACCAGTACCGGTGTCATCAGTTACAAAGTCACCTTCTAATAACGGAATATCAAAATCATATCCTTGTGAAAAGAAAGGATGCTTACAGATGATTTCTTCTAAACCTTTTACTTTTTCAAGAAAATTAAGTTTAACTTTTGCAGCACTCTCGACACTTTCAGCTAAAGCAGAGTTAATAATTATTTTCTCCCCTATTGAGGCCAGACTATCTTCTTCAGA